>VGCB01000559.1 GCA_016870235.1 Actinomycetota bacterium
TCAGGGGGCCAGGGGGACCCTCCCCCTGCTTCAGGATCCGTGCTCCCCGCGCATCTGCGACACCGGCCCCTCAACCCAGCAGACGCACGAGAAGCACAGCGATCTCAACCGTCGCGGGCCACACTCCCTCCCCTCCCATCCGACCCCGAACCCCGTACAAGACCTCAGGGGGCCAGGGGGACCCTCCCCCTGCTTCAGGATCCGTGCTCCCCGCGCGTCTGCTACGTCGGTCCCCCAACCCAGCAGACGCGCGGGGAGCACGGCAATATCAGAGCGGTGCGCCGAAGCGCTCCCGAGCCTCCAGGATCGCCTGCGTGATCCCGCCCGGTCCGGGTGTTCCCCGCGCGGCGACGCTCTCCGCTGCCGTCCCGGCCGCCTGGAAGCTGCCGTCGCGCACGCTCGAGGCGACGCGCTCATGCGCCTCGCGGAAGGGGACGCCGGCGCGGACGAGCGCCTCGGCGGCGTCGGTCGCCAGGAGCAGCGGGTCGGAGGCCGCCTGCACCAGCCGCTCGCGGTTCGGCCGGAGGCCGCTGACGAGCACCGTCAGCGCCTGCAGCGCCGTGCGGACGTCGCGGCGCGCGGCGAAGACGGGCGGCTTGTCCTCCTGCAGGTCGCGGTTGTACGAGAGCGGCAGCCCCTTCACCGTCGCGAGGAGACCGGTGAGGCGCCCGATTGCCGTCCCCGCCTTGCCACGGGTGAGCTCCGCGACGTCGGGGTTGAGCTTCTGCGGCATCATCGAGGAGCCGGTCGCCGCCGTCTCCGGCAGCGTCGCGAACGCGAACTCGGCCGTCGTCCAGAGGACGATCTCCTCGCCGATCCGCGAGAGATGGGCGAAGAGGACGGCGACCGCGTAGAGGTAGTCGAGCGCGAAGTCGCGGTCGGCGACCGCGTCGAGCGAGTTCCGCATCTGGCCGGGCGGCCCCGGCAGGCCGAGCGTCGAGCCGGCGAGCGCGCCCGCACCGAGCGGGCTCTCGGCGGCCGCCTCGGCGGCGCGGAGGAAGCGGCCGCGGTCGCGGTCGAGCATCTCCGCCCAGGCGAGCAGGTGGTGCCCGAGCGTGACCGGCTGGCCGCGCTGGAGGTGCGTGTACCCGGGCATGATCGTCTCCGCCTCGGCCTCGGCGAACGAGATCGTCACGAGTGCGAGCGCCTCGATCTCCTGGCGTGCCTCGGCGCAGGCGGCGAGCACGTAGAGCCGGAAGGCCGCCGCGACCTGGTCGTTCCGCGAGCGGCCGGCGTGGATCTTGCGGCCGATCTCGCCGAGCAGGCGCTCGATCGCCGAATGCACGTCCTCATCGGCCCCCGTGTAGGCCGTCGGATCCTGCGCGATCTCGGCGAGGAGTCGCTCGGCCTGGTCGAGCTCGTCGGCCGTGAGGATTCCGGCCGCGGCGAGCCGCCGCGCGTGCTCTGCCGTCGCATCGCAGTCGTACGGCAGGAGCTCGGCGTCGTCGGCGTGGAGGAACTCCCAGACGGCGGGGTCGACCGCGCCGGCGGTGCGACCTCCCCAGAGGGTCATGCGTGCGTGCCGGACGAGGGTGCCATCGGCTCGATTCTGCCGCGCATCACGACGAGGCGTCGAGATGCGACGCGAGCTCGGCGTGGAGGCCGGCGGCGCCCGCGTCGTCTCGCGCGGCGACGAAGATGGTGTTGTCGCCGGCGATCGTGCCGGCGATCGCCGGATGCTGTCCCTCGTCGATCGCCTGCGCCAGGGCAGAGGCGTAGCCGGGCGGCGTCTTCACGACGACGAGCTGTCCGGCCCGCTCGATCCCGATCGCGTAGCGCCGCATCGCCGCGGCGATCGCCTTCAGCCGGTCGGCGTCGCCGGCGCCGGGGGCGGCGTACACGAGCCGGCCGCTCGGCGCCCGCACCTTGACGAGGCCGAGCTCCGCGATGTCCCGCGAGACCGTCGTCTGAACGGCGTCGAAGCCGGCCTCGGTCAGGGCATCGGCGAGCTCCGCCTGCGTCGAGATCGCCTGCTCGGACACGAGCTGGAGGATCGCCGCCTGCCGGTCGCGCCGCTGCATCACGGCTCCGGCTCGAGCACGCGGGCGATGATCTCGAGCGCCCGGTCGACCTCGGCGGCGGTGACGAGGAGGGGTGGCAGGAGTCGCAGGACGTCGGGACCGGCGGACAGCACGATCAGCCCCTCCTCCCGGCAGCGGTCGACGACGGGACCGGCCGGCCGATCGAGGACTGCGCCCGCCAGGAGCCCACGGCCGCGTGCCTCGACGACGC
>VGCB01000560.1 GCA_016870235.1 Actinomycetota bacterium
CGCCGCCAAGAGCTCGTGCTGATCGGGATCGGGATGGACGAGGCGGCGCTCCGAGCGGGCTTCGACCGCTGCCTCCTCACCGATGCCGAGCTGCGCCTCGGCGCCGAGGGCTGGCGCGCCTTCGCGGATCCATTCCCTTCGTGGGGCGAGCTGTCCGTCGAGTCGGAAGCGGCGCAAGTCGCATGAGCCAGCGCGAGCAGATCCTCCGGGTGGTCGAGGTCTCCGGGTCACGTCGCGCGATGGGCGAATCCTTCGGAGAGCAGCTCCGCGCCGAAGCACGCGAGCTGTACGGGCTTCGGCTCCGGAGCGCGCTCACCCAGGCGCACGAAGAGGGTCGGCGGGAAGCAACGGAAGAGGACCTTCATCGGGTTGCCCGCGCGTCCTTTCGCGTCACCGCGGACTGCGATCGTGAGACGGCCGACGAGATGGAGGGCATTGCCCGCGGCACCGGCCTGACCGTCGAACAGGTGATGGTGCTGAACGGCCTCACGGACTTGCGGGATGCCTTGTCGTGGTGGCGCGGCGGCGAGCTCTTCGGCGGTTGCACCGCGATCGTCGCGCAGAGCGATGCGACGCGCGCGGGCAGGATGCTCTGCGGCCAGACGTGGGATCTCGGCACCGACAACATGCCCTACGTCCTCGCGGTTCGTCGAAAGCCCAGCTCTGGGCTCCGTAGCATCGGGCTCACCATCGCAGGCGGTCTGCCGTTCTTGGGGATCAACGAGGCGGGGCTCGCCGTGGGCACCACCAATCTGCGCACGCGCGACGCGCAGGCAGGGGTCGTCTACGTCTCGCTGATCGACCGGGGGCTGCGGTCACGAACCGCGAAGGATGCGCTGAAAGCGATGAGCGCGCCGCCCCGCGCCGGAGGCCACTTTTTCTACATGGCCGACGCTCTTGGCACCGCGGTGGCCCTTGAATGCACCGCGAAGCGGCACGCAGTGCGCGAGGTGACGCGGGGAGTCTTCGTCCACGCCAACCACTGCCTCGAGCCCGAGCACCATGAGATCGACGTCGATGCGGCGCACCCATCAACCCAGTCCAGGCAGAGGCAGATGACAGCCCTCGCCGAGCAGGCTGTCGGCACGCTGGACGAGGAGGCGCTCAAGTCGTTCTTCGCGGATACGAGCGGCGTGCCCGTCGCCATTTGTCGAGACGACGTGGACGGGACCAGCACGAACGCGGCGGCGATCTTCGCCCCTGAGCAGGGCGTTCTCCTCGCGTGCCACGGACTTCCCTCGCACGCCCCGTGGGTCGAGCTTCACGCGTAGGAGCCATCATGGATTCGAGCGAACCAGACACGGTCAGCCACACGCCCACCGTCGGTGGGTCACGAGCGGAGAGCAGCGCTCGGTCGGTTGAGGATGTTGCCGGGCTGAGCGCGCTCTTCGAAGACGACGTGAACGTCGTTGTGCTGTCGAGGAAACTCGACTCGGTGATCATCGGCGAGCTCCAGGTGGCGCTCGCGCAGCCGTCCTTTCGGGTCCTGACCTCCGTCACGCCGAGCGAGGGCCCGGGGGCCCTCATGGCCCAGATGACGGAGTTCCCACGCCTCGCCGAGGAAGTTCACTTCTGGACTGAGGTTCTCGCGGAGCTGACGGGATGCGAGCTCGTGGGCGTTCGGCTGGCGCGCCTCGAAGCGGCGATGTGTCCTCGCTTTCATGTCGACAAGGTTACGGTTCGCGTAGTGAGTACGTTTGCAGGCCATGGCACGGAGTACCTCGCCGAGGAGGACGTGGACCGCCGCTGGCTGGGACACGCAGCGCGCGGCGTCAGCGACGAGGCGTCGGGCCTCATGCGCCCCGGCGCGCGCATTCGACGGGCCGAGGCCTCGGACGTGGTGCTGCTCAAAGGCGAAGCCTGGCCCAAGAACGCCGGCCGCGGTGCGGTGCACCGTTCACCGGCGGCGAGCGCCGCGTCGCCTCGCCTCGTCATGACGTTGGATCGGCCATGAACACGGAGCGGTGAGAGAGTCGTGTTACTTCGCCAGCGCGGCCCGTCCGGGTTCGGTGCGCGCACCCGATTCGTAAAGAAGTTCGCATAATTATCATTATGTCGACTTCCGGCGCGCATCGCGCTCGGCGACCCGAACTCCCGCCGAACTCACGAGCCGTGAGAAGCTCTAGCGCATTGAACTTCCTGGCCGCCGTCGTCCTCGGCCCTCGGCATGGTGGACCGGTCCGTGGTGGTGGCCGAGTTCAACCTCGACCGTGACGTCGGGGCGTACCTCT
>VGCB01000561.1 GCA_016870235.1 Actinomycetota bacterium
GAGGTCGAGCGCGCCGCCGGCCGGCGACGCCTACCGCTGGAGCGAGCTCGCCGACGACATCGTCGCCCTCGCGGAGGCGCTCGCCGACGCCTGCGGCATCGACCGGATCGACCTCGGAGTCGGCAACTCGCTGGGCGGCACGTGCATGCTCGTCGCTGCGGCCGCCGCCCCCGAGCGCCTCGCGCGGCTCCTGCTCGTCGATCCCGTCATCCTGCCGCGCGAGCGGTACGCGCACCCCGGCGTGCACGTGGGCCCCCTTGCCCGGGGCGCCCTGCGGCGGCAGCGGCGCTTCGCCTCGTGGGCCGACGTCCTCGCCGGGTATCGCACTCACCCCTTCTTCGCCGACTGGGCGGACGGCGCGCTCGAGCTCTACGTCGAGCACGGCTTCGTCGAGACCGAGGACGGCGAGGTCGTGCTCCGCTGCGCACCGGAGGTCGAGGCGGCGGTGTTCGAGCGCGCGACGACGCTCGACCCGTTCGCCGCCGCCGAGGCTCTCGTCGTGCCCGGCACCGTGCTCCACGCCCGCGACTCCTTCCCGCGCGCGCCGTTCGAGGAACTCGTCCGCTCCGCACCGACGCTCCGGCTCGCCGACCTCGGGGCAGGTCACCTCGCCCCGCTGACCGATCCCGCCCGCGTCGCCGGGCTGATCCGCCAGTCCCTGGCCTGACGGCGGTCCTGCCCGAGAGGTCGGTTCCTAGGAGGGTGCGCCGACCACGCAGACGGTGGAGACGACTCCCGGCCCGCCCAGCGTGTGCGCGGCCCCGAGCCTGGCGCCCGCGACCTGCCGATCGCCTGCGCGTCCGAGCACCTGGTCGGCGATCTCGGCGATCATGCGGACGCCGGTCGCGCCGACCGGGTGGCCGCACGCCTGCAGGCCGCCCGACAGGTTCACGGGGATGTCGCCTCCCGCCCGGGTCGCGCCGCTCTCGAGAAGGGCGCCGCCCTCGCCCCGTCCGCAGAGGCCGAGATCCTCCGTGTTGATCAGCTCCGTGACCGTGAAGCAGTCGTGGCACTCGACGACGTCGAGCTCCTCGCGGGGGTTCGCGATCCCCGCCTGCCGGTAGGCGGACGCCGCCGCCTCGCGCGTGGCGCGGAAGCCGAGGAAGTCCATGTCCTCGTCGAAGAACGTCGTGTAGTAGCCGCCGGTGACGGCAAGGCCGAAGCCGCGGATCACGACGTAGCGCTCGGCGTGCGCCCGGGCCCAGGCGACGGGAGCGAGCACGAGCGCGGCGGCGCCGTCCGTCGTGGGCGTGCAGTCGAGCGTGCCGAACGGCTCCGCGACGACGGGCGCGGCAAGCACGTCCTCGACCGTCACGGGCTTGCGGAAGTGGGCCTTGGGGTTCGCGACCGCGTGGTCGTGGTTCTTGACCGAGACCTTCGCGAGCGTCTCGCGCGCCACTCCCCACCGCTCCATGTACCGGTTCGCGAGGAGCGCGAACTGACCGGGTGCAGTCCGGCCCTTGGCGACGGTCGGGTGTGTGAGGTTGGCCGTTCGGGCGACGAGGCTGCCGCGGCTCGTGACGTCGCGCATCTTCTCCGCGCCGATCGCGAGCACGAGCCCGTGCTCGCCGGAGGCGACGTCGAGGCCCGCGCACCGCACGGCCTCCATGCCCGTGCAGCAGAAGTTCGCCACGCGCGTGACCGGGCGGGGCGCGAAGCCGATCGCCTCGGCGACCGCCGTTCCCGCGTCGCCGACGAGGCCCGTGAGGCCGGGCTCGGCCGTGCCCAGCCAGGCCGACTCGATCTGCGGGAGCTCGAGGCCCGCGTCGGCGACGGCGCCGAACGCCGCCTCGGCCAGCAGGTCGAGGTAGCCGCGGTCGTAGTGGACGCCGAACGAGGTCGTGGCGACCCCGACGATGGCGACCTCGCCGGCGATCGGCATCAGGCGTCCTCCCCGGTCGGCGGAGCGAGCTTCCAGAAGTACTGCGCCGCGCCCCCGCCGTCGTGGAGCCGCCGGGGGACGAGCCGGACGCGGTCGCCGATCTCGACCGTCGCCGACGGCACGACCTGGCCGAAGAACCGACCGCCGCCGTCGAGGTCGACGACCGCCATCCCGGTCGAGCGCCCCGCGGGATACACGCGGTCGCGCGTCTGCGTCACCACCGTCCCCGTGCGCGGGAGGCGCTCGGGGGCGAGGTCGCGCGAGCCGCAGCTCGGGCACGTCTGCGGCGGCGGGAAGTGGAGCCGCCCGCACACGCGGCAGCGCCGGCCCTCGAGCCGGAGATCCTG
>VGCB01000562.1 GCA_016870235.1 Actinomycetota bacterium
GGCCCGGATCAAGCGCTACTACAAGGCCGAGTCGGCGCACTACTGGAACTACGGCGAGCGGCCGCTCGTCAGCCCCAAGGAGACGCTGACCGGCAAGAGCCACATGCCGACGCCGACGAAGCTGATCTGGTTCGGCAACTCGAACTCCCTCCTCGGCAACGCGAAGTGGTCGTTCGACGTCGTCAAGAACACGCTGCCGCGGCAAGACGCGATCTTCTGCAACGAGTGGCACTGGACGAGCTCCTGCGAGTACGCCGACCTCGTCTTCCCCGCCGACTCGTGGGCCGAGTTCAAGCTGCCCGACGTCACCGCGAGCTGCACGAACCCGTTCCTCCTGGCGTTCCCGGTGACGCCGCTCGAGCGGATCCACGACAGCCGCTCGGACTGGGAGGCGCTCGCGCTCACCGCCCGCGCGCTCGGCAAGGAGATCGGTGAGCCGAGGATGGAGGTCTACTGGAAGGGCGTCCTCGACGGCGACCCGTCCCCGTACCTCCAGCGCATCATCGGCGGCTCGAACATGACCCGCGGCGTGCAGTTCGCCGATCTCCACGAGAGCTCGAAGAAGGGCATCCCTCTTCTCGTCAACGCCCGCACGTACCCGCGCTGCGCCGGCTGGGAGCAGCGGAACGATGATCGGCCGTGGTTCAACGCCACCGGCCGACTCGAGTTCTACCGTCCCGAGCCGGAGTTCCAGGCCGCGGGCGAGGCTCTGCCCGTCTGGCGCGAGCCGGTCGACGCGACGTTCTACGACCCGAACGTGATCGTCTCGAATCGGCCGCACCCCTCGATCCGGCCGAAAGGCCCCGAGGCGTACGGGAACCCGGTCTCGAAGCGCGACGTCGAGACCCGTCAGTACCGGAACGTCGTGATGCCGTGGTCGGAGCTCTCGACGACGCGCCATCCGCTGAACGAGGCCGACGTGCGCTACCAGTTCGTCTTCCAGACGCCGAAGTACCGCTGGGGCGCCCACTCGACCGCCGTCGACGCCGACTGGATCGCGATGCTCTTCGGGCCGTTCGGCGATCCCTACCGGCGCGACGGCCGGATGCCGTGGACGGGCGAGGCGTACCTCGAGATCAACCCCGCGGACGCGGCCGCGCACCGCCTGCAGGACGGCGACTACGCCTGGGTCGACGCCGACCCCGAGGATCGGCCGTACCGCGGCGCCAAGGAGAGCGACGACTACTTCGAGGTCGCGCGCGCGATGATGCGCGTCCGCGTGTACCCCGGGATGCCCAAGGGCGTCATCCGGACCTGGTTCAACATGTACGCGGCCACGCCCGGCACCGTCGCGGCGCAGAAGGCCGAGGATGGCGCGCCTGCCCTCAACCCGGCGACGGGCTACGTCTCGCTGTTCCGGCACGGCAGCCACCAATCGGGCACACGCGCCTGGCTGCGGCCGACGCAGATGACCGAGACCCTCGTGCGCAAGGCGTACTTCGGGCAGATCGTCGGAAAGGGCTTCGAGGCGGACGTGCACTCGGTCTCGGGCGCACCCAAGGAGGCGTTCGTGAAGGTCGAGAAGGCCGACGAGGGCGGTGAGGGCGCGCAGCGGCTCTGGCGGCCGCTGACCCTCGGGCTCCGACCCGAGAGCCCATCGCCAGCGTTCTCGAGCTACCTCGCAGGCACCTTCGTGTCGGTGGACGGGAAGAAGGGGGGAGCCTGACGTGGCGAAGGTCGCCAACTGGCAGCTCGGCCGGGAGATGGACTACCCCTTCGAGGGCGCGCGTCCGGAGCGGCAGTTCTGCATGATCATGGACACCAACAAGTGCATCGCCTGCCAGAGCTGCACGATCGCGTGCAAGGGCACCTGGACGTGGGGCAAGGGCCAGGAGTACATGCTCTGGAACAACATCGAGACGAAGCCCTTCGGCTTCTACCCGACGGGCTGGGACGTCAACGTCCTCGAGCTCCTCTCCGAGCAGACCTGGGACGGCGACACGTACACGGGCCAGACCGTGTTCGAAGCGGCGCCGGCGGGCGAGCGCGTGCTCGGCTGGACGCCCGACGAGGGCGACTGGAACCACCCGAACATCGGCGAGGACGAGCCGGCACCCGAGCCGGGCGGCGACCTCTCCGACGTGCCCGGCCACGTGCCCGACACGCCGCACTCGATGATGTGGATGTACTACCTGCAGCGGATCTGCAACCACTGCACGTACCCCGCCTGCGTCGCGGCCTGCCCGCGTGACGCCATCTACAAGCGGCCGGAGGACGGGATCGTCCT
>VGCB01000563.1 GCA_016870235.1 Actinomycetota bacterium
CAACCTGCGTCCGCAGCCCGCGGAGCCACGAGATCACGAGCCGTCCGTCCGGCGTGGTCACGGGCACCGCGCCCACCTGTCCGTCGGCGGGCGGGCCGACGACCACGGGCGATCGCCACGTCGCTCCGCCGTCGTCGCTCGTCCGCGCGACGATCGTGCGCGCGATCGTGTCGGTGTACGCGATGTGGCAGCGTCCGCGGTAGGGGCTGCCCGGTCCGTTGTCGCACGCGATCCATTCCTTGTCGAACCGGAACACGGGCGATCGCGCGACCGTGACGGCCTCCCAGCGGAGCAGGTCGCTCGAGCGGCTGACGCGGATGGCGCTCGCCAGGCCCGGCCGTCCGGAGAGCGTGGCAACGAGCCAGACGCGGTGCTTTGCATCCCACGCGACGACCGGATCGCTGACACGGTCGGTGCTGCCCGCCCCGGTCGGAAGCGCCCGTGTCCGCCACCGCCGGCCTCCGTCGCGGGAGACGGCGACCCCGATCGCTGCTGCGCCGCCGCTTTCGAAGCGGCTCATCTGGTAGGCGGCGACGACGGTCGTCCCGTCCGCGACGACGTGCGGCTCGGCGATCGTGCCCTGCTGCGCGCCGGGGGTCGTCGAGGTGTCCACGGCGATACGGCGCAGCACCGTCTCGCAGCGTTCGCCGACCAGGTCGCCGGCATCGGCGTTGACGACGTCCGGCCCGTCGGAGCAGTCGATCTGGTCCCGGAGCCCGTTCCCCCAGGCGACGACGAGCTCTGCCGGGCCGGCGGCGGCCGCCGCGGCCAACGTCAGGGCTGCCGCGAGCGCTGTCGCGAGACGACGCATGCGGCGGCACGGTAGCGACCCGTCGACCGGTCGCGCGCGGGCGTGACGCGGCCCCGAGGGAGGCCGGACGTGCCGCCTGGCCGCCCAGTACCATCCCTCGTGCGTGAGCGCGCGACGACTGAGCCAGGCCATCGCGGAGGGCGACGGGATCTCCGTGATCGTGGAGGTGCGCGATCCGGCGGGCGCACGCCGGGCCGACGAGCAGGGAGCGGAGGGCATCGTCGTGCGGAGCGCCGCCAGCATCTCCGAGCGGCCTGCGCTCCCGTTCCTCGCCTACGGCCCGTCCGTCGTCGAGGCTGCCGACATCGCCGCCGACGCGGTCGTGATCGCGGCGGAGACGGAGAGCGACGAGCTGCACGAGCTCGCCCGCCACGCCGCCGCCCTCGGCCTCGAGTGCGTCTTCGAGGTGCGCGACGAGGATGACCTGGGGCGCGCGCTCGAGCATCTCGACCCGGAGATCCTCCTCCTCTCCGCGGAGGGAGCGGGCAACGGCCAGCACGCCCTCGAGCGGCTCCTCGAGCTCCTCCCCGACGTGCCCGCAGGGAAGCTGGCGATCGCCGATCTCGGGCACGCAAGCAGGGAGGAGGTCGAGCAGCTCGAGAGCGCCGGCTTCGACGCCGTGCTCGTCGATCCCGGCGACGTCGAGCTCCTCGTCGGCGACGCCGTCCCCGACGTCTGAGCGGCCGCGACGCGGCCGCCGTGACGAGGCGCCTGCCAGGGATCGGCGCAGCCGCGACCGCCGGCGGCGCACGGCCGTGGTCGGCTCTCGCCGTGCTTCTCGTCCTCGCCGCCGCCCTGCGTCTCGTCGGGATCCGGTACGGCCTTCCGCTGCCGCTTCTCAACCCGGACGAGGCGAACATCGTCCCGAGGGCGCACGCGATCGGGCACGGCGAGCGCGCCGACCCTGGGTTCTACGACTACCCGTCGCTCCTCTTCTACGTGCTCGCGCCCGTGCAGGCGCTCTTCGGCGCGCCCTCGTACCTGGCGGCGCGCCTCGTCGTCGTCCTCGCGGGGCTCGCGGGCGTCGCGGCCGCGTGGTGGCTCGGTCGGCGCGCCTACTCGCCGGCGGCCGGCGCCCTCGCCGCCGCCGCGGTCGCCGTCTCGACGACCCACGTCGACTACTCCCGGATGGCGGTCACCGACGTCCTCCTGACGACGCTCGTGACGGTCGCGGTCGCCCTCGCGGTCGCCGGACGCCTCGAGTGGGCGGGGCTCGCCGCCGGCCTCGCGGCCTCGGCCAAGTACCCGGGCGTCCTCGCGCTCGTCCCTGTCCTCGTCGCCGGCCTCGGCCGCTGGGTCGCGCTGGTGCGCGCGGCGGCGCTTGCGGCCGCGGCCTTCGCCCTCACGAGCCCGTTCGTCCTCCTCGAGGCGGGCGCGGCGCGCGACGACCTCGAGCGCGTGCAGCGGCTCGC
>VGCB01000564.1 GCA_016870235.1 Actinomycetota bacterium
CCGGTGATGACGGCGAGGCAGTCGCGGGCGGCCCGCTCGCTCAGCGCGGCGGCGGCCGCGCCCGCGATCGGCGTCCGCAGGAGGGTCGTGAGGCCGGCGAAGCCCTCGGGCGAGAGCCGGATCCCACCCGGGTCGCAGGCGTTGCAGACACCGCCGCCGGCCGACGGCAGGTAGGCGACGAGGTCGTCCACCGCTCCGCACTCCACGCACGCGTCGAGATGCGGCAGGTAGCCGGAGAGCCACAGGAGCTTGAGCTGGAACGAGAGCAGCACCGGCTCGAGGGACGGCCGCGCGCCGGAGCGCGAGACGACGCCGTCGAGGGCGTCGAGGAACCGCGTGAGCGCGAGGAACGCCTTCTCGTTCCGCTCCTCCTCGGTGTAGAGCTTCAGCATCGCCTCGAGGCCGACGGTGCCGGCCTGGAGCCGGTAGCCGTCGCTGCGGATCCGGTCGTGCGAGCGGACGAGCGAGGCGCCGGTGACCGTCTGCATCTCGCCGCGGCCGCGATGGAGGACGATCTCCACGTGCGAGAACGGCTCGAGCCGCGCCCCGAACCGGCTCTTCGTCTTCCGGACGCCCTTCGCGACGGCGCTCAACCGCCCGTGCTCGGCGGTGTAGAGGTGGAGCACGCGATCGGCCTCACCGAGCCGGAACGACCGCAGGACGACGGACTCCGTGGTGGTCGAGCGGGACACCGTTCGAGTGTACGAGAGCGACCGGCGCCGGCCGGCCCCCGTTCGCGAGCGCAAGCGGGAATGAAATCTGCGGGCACGAGCGTTTCTAGTCTGCGTGCCACGGATCATCCTCTACACCACGGACTACTGCGGCTACTGCGTCCGCGCCAAGCAGTTGCTCGAGCAGCGCGGGATCGACTACGAGGAGATCTCGCTCGAGAACGACCCGGCGTTTCGCGAGCGGGTGTACGAGCTCGGCCGGCAGTGGACGGTACCGCTGATCACGATCGACGACGAGGCGGTCGGCGGCTACACCGAGCTCGCGGCGCTCGATCGGTCGGGGGCGCTGGCGGCGCGGCTCGCCGCCTGACCGACGCCGCACGTCCCTCGCCCGGCACCTTCCCGTCCGTCGTCAATCCGACGGTGTATCCCGAGCGCGCGCCTCTCCTCCTCCGGCTCGGGCGTCCCGCCAGTTGACGAAGCTCGCGAGGTACGTGGCGAGCACGGCGAACCCCGTCAGCATCTCGATCAGCGTCGCCGCGCGCGCGCCGCGCGAGGTGGCGACGATGTCCTGCGGCGTCGCGAGAAGCGCGGCCGAGACGGCGTAGTAGAAGAAGTCGGCGACCCGTGGCGCCGCCGCGAGCCCGGCGAAGGCGCCGTCGGGGCGCACGAGCCAGAGCGAGATGTAGATGGCCGTCCAGACGACGAAGAAGACGAGCCCGACGAGCGGGAGGCCGAGGCGCCGCAGGCCTGTCCGGAGCACGTTCGCCGCGGCCTGGCCGAACGTGATCGGGCTCCGGCGCGCGAGCTGCTGCGCGACCACCACGAACGTGACGACGCCCGCCACGCCGCCAAGCGCGAAGAGCACGAACCAGAAGCCGTCGTCGCGCTCGATCCGGATCGGGAGCATCGTGATCGCGACGATTCCGGCGCAGAGGAGCGCGAAGTCGATCACCGCCTTTCGGAGCTTGCTCGGCCATGCGCTCGGGAGCGTGACGAGGAACGTCTCGAGGCGCGCCCCGTCCTCGCCTGAGCCGGGCTTCTCGTCCATGTGGCGAGGATACGAGCGGCGTCCGACGACGCGCCCGACCTATGCCGGCGACTGGCAGGCGGAGCAGAACGTCGTCGATCGGCCGCCGACGACGATCCGCGTCAGCGGTACGCCGCAGCGATCGCAGGGCTCGGCCTCGCGGCCGTAGGCGCGGAACTCGTCCTGCATCGACCCGGCCGACCCGTCGGGTCGCGCGTAGTCCCGGAGCGTCGCGCCCTGTCTCGCGATCCCCAGGGCCAGGGCCTTGCGCACCGCGCGTAGCAGGGCGCGGTGCTCCACCGCCGTCAGCGAGCCGCCCTCGCGCAGGGGGTGGATCCGCGAGTGCCAGAGCGCCTCGTCCGCGTAGATGTTCCCGAGCCCGGCGAGGACTCGCTGGTCGAGGAGCACGGACTTGATCGGCGCCCGCCGCCCGGCGAGCCGCCGTCCGAGCGCAGCGGCCGTGAGGCGTCGATCGGACGGCTCCGGGCCGAGTCGCGGCGCCAGGTATCCGTCGAGCTC
>VGCB01000565.1 GCA_016870235.1 Actinomycetota bacterium
AGCGGGAAGCGCGAGCGCGCGCGGGTGCGCCGCGAGGCGCCGGTCGGCGAGCAGGCGATCGACGGACGGGAGGTCGCGGTACGAGGGCACGAGCTGAGTGTAGGCCGCCCCCGCCATCTCACCCGTCCGGCGTGAGTTGGACGGCTCGGGCGGCGGCCGGCGCCGAGCCGTCGGGTCTACCATCGACTCGTGTCCCTCTCCGCACTCCGTGCCGCTCTGCCCGACCTCACCGTCCGCCCGCCGGCGACGGCCGACGCTGCTGCGGTCACGGCGCTGATCGCCGCCTGCGAGCTCGACGCCCACGGCGAGGTCGAGATCACCGAGGAGGAGGTGCACGAGTTCTTCGCGCTGCCGAGCGTCGACATCGAGCACGACGTCGTCGTGGTGAACGACGGCCCCGATCTCGTCGGCTACGCGGACGTCAACCGGGCTCGCGCGACCGCGTGCGTGGCACCGTCGTATCGCGGCCGGGGGATCGGGACGGCGCTCGCACGGTGGACGCAGGCCCGGGCCCGGGCGCTCGGCTTCGCGACCGTCGGGCAGACCGTCAGCGATCTCGACCTCGGCGCCGGCCGCCTGCTGGAGGCGCTCGGCGCCCGGCAGACGCACACGGCCTGGGTGCTGCGGCTCGACCTCGAGCGCGTCGACATCCCCGCGCCCTCCCTGCCCGCCGGCCATGTGCTCCGCGACGCGCTGCCGGAGGAGGAGCGGGCCGTGTTCGACACGATCGAGACCGCGTTCTCCGAGTGGCCTGGCCGGGAGCCTGGGTCATTCGAGGATTGGGTCGTGAGCACGACCCGGCGCGAGGGCTGGCAGCCGTGGATGGCGCCCGTGGTCGTCGACCCGGGCGGGCGGATCGTCGGCGTCGCGACGCTCAGGCGCTACCCCGATGAAAGCTGGGTCGATCAGCTCGCGGTCGCGTCGGACCGGCGCCGTGAGGGAATCGGGATCGCGCTCCTGCACCACGCGTTCGGCGTGTTCCGCGGCCTCGAGCCCGCCGTCGGGCTCTCGACCGACTCGCGCACCGGCGCGCTCGACCTCTACCTCCGCGCCGGCATGCACGTCCGCCGGTCGTACACGCGTTGGACCTTCGACCTCGCGGACGAGCAGGACGCGTCTGGCTGAGCCTGGCCGTGTTTGCTGCCGCAGGCTGATCCTGAAGCAGGGGGCTGTGTTTGTTTGCCGGGTGTGCGCGCGTCTGCTGGGCGAGGGACCGACGTAGCAGACGCGCGCGCCCCCGGATCCTGAAGCAGGGGGACGGTCCCCCTGGCCCCCTCAGGCGACTGCACGAGGTCAGGGCTTCAGATGTCCTGCTGGCGTGCCGGTCCACAGCGTCCGTAGGATCGCGTCTGGCTGAAGCCAGACGCGGGAGTTCCAGGGGGCGATCCGCGTTTCTCCCCCCGTCCGACTTCAGTCGGACGGCCCGCGAACACCCGACGCCCCATCCATTCAGAACACGAGGAGGGGTTCCCAAGGGGAACCCCGTTTCCTGGCTTCAGGATCCGGGTGTGCGCGCGTCTGCTACCTCGGTCCCTCGCTCAGCAGACGCGCGCACACCCGGCAAACCAACACAGCGCGTCTGGTACGTCGGTCCCTCACTCACCAGACGCGCGCGGAAACGGCCAGGCAGGCGATACAAGAAGCTCGCGGAGGAGCGCGGTCAGCCGGCCCTCCGCCTGACGGCCGACGCGGAGCACGTGCTCGCCGTCGAGCGGCTCCGGCAGGATCCCGGCGGCCATGTTGGTGACGCAGGAGATCGCGACGGTGCGGACGCCCATGTGGCGGGCGGCCAGCACCTCCGGCACCGTCGACATGCCGACGAGGTCGGCGCCGAGGACGCGGAGCATGCGGATCTCGGCAGGGGTCTCGAACGCCGGCCCGAGCCACGCCGCGTAGACCCGCTCGGGCAGCTCGAAGCCGAGCCGGCCGGCAGCGGCACGGGCAAGCGAGCGCAGCTCCGGGTCGTACGCCGCGGTCATGTCGGGGAACCGGGGCCCGAGGGCGTCGTCGTTCGGCCCCACGAGCGGCGACGTCCCCTGCAGGTTCAGATGATCGGAGATGAGCACGAGCTGCCCCGGCTCGAGCGCCGTGTCGATCGCGCCGACCGCGTTCGTGAGGACGAGCGCGCGGATCCCGAGTCGGCCGAGCACGCGGATCCCGAAGACGACGCGCTGCGGCTCATGGCCCTCGTACAGGTGGTTCCGGCCGCGCATGAC
>VGCB01000566.1 GCA_016870235.1 Actinomycetota bacterium
TGACTCGCCGTGACCACGTTCGTAGAGTCGCGCGCGAGCTCTGGCACGTACAGAGAGCGTCCGCATCTCCGAAGGAGGAAGCCGTGACCAATCTTCAAGCCCGCGCGCGATGGAAGTGGCGGTCACGCCCGGCGCTCGGCTTGGTGGCCCTTGCCGTCGCCCTTACGGCGTTCGTCGCCGCGCACAGCGCCGGCGCCGCGACCGAGCGAGTGACGGCGAGCGGCGTCCTCGTCGTCGACAACGCCTTCAACAACCGGCTCCTCGACCCGCATCGCGAGGCGTCCAACACCGCGAACCTCGTGTTCCGGGCAGTCTACGACACGCTCCTCACCTTCAAGGGCGACGACTACACTCCGCGGCCCGCCGTGGCGACCTCCTGGAAGGTCTCCGACGACGATCGCTCGATCACCTTCCAGCTCCGGAAGGACGTCGTCTTCGCCGATGGCACGCCGCTCACCGCGAAGGACGTGGTGTTCTCGTACGCCCGCCTCTTCAACCTCAAGGTGACGCAGAGCTTCCTCCTCCGCGGGCTCAAGCTGCGCGCGACCGGCAAGTACAGCGTCGTCCTCGAGTCGGACACGCCGAACCCGGCGCTGATCCGCATCGTGGCGAACCCGTCACTGTCGATCGTGAACCGGAAGCTCGTCGCCGCCAACGGCGGCACCGCGGCCGCGAACGCCGCCAACCTCGACAAGGCGGAGCCGTGGTTCAGCAAGAACTCGGCCGGGAGCGGGCCCTACGTGCTCACCGAGTTCGTGCCGCAGCAGCAGATCACTCTCGAGGTCAACACACGCTACTGGGGCCCGAAGCCGCGCTTCAAGAAGGTGATCATCCGCAACATGCCGGCGGCCGCGCAGCTGCTCAACGTGCAGCGCGGCACCCGCGAGATCGCGATCGACGTGCCGGCGCTCGAGGTCGAGTCGCTCCTCGACAACAAGAACGTCCAGATCTGGAGGGGCCCCGGAACGAACATCTTCTACCTGACCGTGAACCAGACGCCGGGCGCCACGGTCGCCTCCAACGCGAAGATCCTCGAAGCGATCCGGCTGGGTCTCGACTACGACGCGATCGTCAAGCTCGGCGGCCCCGGCTCTGCCCGCCTCGCGGGGATGATCCCCAACGGCCTTCTCGGCTCCCTCTCCGCCGACAAGGCGGTCAAGCGAAACGTGGCACGAGCTCAGCAGCTCGTCCAGGAGTCGGGGATCAAGGACCCGGCGTTCGAGGTCTCGTACGTGGCCGGGTTCAGCTTCGCGGGCGTCTCGCTCGAGTCGCTCGCGCAGAAGGTGCAGTCGTCCCTGCAGGAGATCGGACTGAAGCCGTCCCTGATCGGCCGCCCCCTCAACACCCACCTCCAGCTTCGCGCCCAGAAGAAGCTCGAGGTCAACGTCGGCCTGATCAGCATGACGTATCCCGATCCGAACGCGTACCTCGCGTTCGCGCCGGACGGCAACCAGGCCGCGTTCATCAGCTTCCAGGACGCGACGGCGTCCTCGCTCGCGGCGAGGGCCCAGGCGACGATCGACGACGCGAAGCGCGCGGCGCTGTTCACGCAGTTCCAGGACCGCCTCAACCAGGTGTCGGGGCTGATCCCGACGTTCCAGCCCGCGGCAGTGCTGGTCGCGTCGCCGAAGCTGACGAACGTCGTCCGCAACGGCATCTGGTACATCGACCTCGCGGCCGTCTCCGAGAAGGCGGGATAGGGTCGAGTGACGACCGGGGTTGGGCGTGCTGCGCCCGACCCCGGCCGCCCCTCGAGCACACCGGTGTTGACCACGACCCGATCGAGTGTGTCAGTTCGCCGTCTGCCCGATCTTCGCGACCGCAAGGGCGAGCAGCGCCTCGACCCGGTGGACGAGCGGGCCGTCTCGGCGGTGGAGCGCCGCCAGGATCCGCTTCGGCGGGTCACGAGCGTCGATCTCCACAATGCACACCCCGGGCGGCAGCGCCTGCGAGACGGTCGCCTGCGGGGCCACCATCAGCCCAAGCCCGGCCGCGACGAACCGCAGTGCCATCTCCAGCCAGCCGGTCTCGATCGTCGGCGTCACGATCGCGCCCTCCTTGCGCAAGAGCGCGTCGGTGACGACGCGGAGCGAGAAGTTCCGCGGGAACGCGATCAGCCGTTCGTCGACGAGCAAATGGAGGGGCACCGCATCGAGCTCCGTGAACCGATGGCCGTCGGGGACGAGCAACACGAACGTGTCCTCGAACAGCTTC
>VGCB01000567.1 GCA_016870235.1 Actinomycetota bacterium
CGGCGGGCGTCTTCCTGGCCGGGGAGCCGGGGCGGTCTGCCGAAGACCTCGTCGTCGAGCTGGCGCGGGCTCGTCCGGCCGATGGCCTCGTCGTCGTCACCTCCGACCGGGCGCTCCGAGCACGGCTCCCCCGCGGGGTCGAGGTCGTCGGCGGAGGGCGGTTCGCCCGTTCGCTCGTTCGCCGGTGAGGCTACGATCCGTGCAGATGCGGTGGCGTTGCAGGCTCTTCGGGCATCGGGTGGCGAAGTCTCGACGCTTCTTCCTCACCGAGCGGTTCGCGCTTTGCGAGCGGTGCGGTCAGCGCGTCTCGGTGAAGAAGCGGTAGCCGCCCGCGCAGGGGATCAGCGTGCGTCGAGGGCGCCGCGGAGCGAGCGGACATATGCCTCGAGCGCCGCCGGCCCCTCCTCGGCCACCTGGAGCGCCCGTGAGCCGACGATGACGCCGTCGGTGACCGCGGCGGCCGCGGCGGCGTGCTCGGGCGTCGAGATGCCGAAGCCGGCGTAGAGCGGCACGCTGGTCAGGCGCCGTGCGCGCTCGGCGAGCCCCCCCAGCGCGCCGGAGAGCTCCGCGCGGGCGCCGGTCGTCCCGGTCACGGTCACGAGGTAGAGCCACCCGTCGGTCGTCTCGCCCGCGAGCCGGATCCGCTCGTCGGTCGACGTCGGCGCGACGAGCTGAACCCGACGAAGGCTCGGCATCGCGCCCGCTGGCAGGTCGGCGATGATCATCCCGGTCGCTCCTGCCGCGCGGATGTCGGTGTCGAACCGCTCCCAGCCGTAGGCCTCGAGCAGGGAGCTGTAGGTCATCGGGAGGAGGTCGACGTCGCCGACTCGCGCCCGCGTGGCGGCGACGCACTCGATGCACTGCCGCGTGCGCATGCCGCTCGCGAGCGCCCGCTCGGCGGCGGCGCGGATCGCCGGCCCGTCCGCCAGCGGGTCGGAGAACGGGAACCCGAGCTCGATCACGTCGGCTCCGCCCGCGACTGCGGCGGCGGCCAGCTCGGGCGCCTCGGCGCCGGCCATCAGGTAGATGACGAGCTTCTTCCCGCTCACTCGATCCAGCCGCGCTTCCGCAGCGCCCCGAGCGCCTCCTCGAGATCCTTGTCGCCACGGCCCGAGAGGCACACGGCCAGCACGTCGCCCTCGACCTCGACGACCTTCGCGAGCGCGTGCGAGGACTCGAGCGCCGGGATGATCCCCTCGCTCCGTGTCAGTCGCTGGAAGGCGCGGAGCGCCTCGTCGTCGGTGCAGGGCAGGTAGCGGACGCGGCCCGTGTCGCGGAGCCATGCGTGCTCCGGCCCGACGCCGGGGTAGTCGAGCCCGGCGGAGATCGAATGCGCGTCGAGGATCTGGCCGTCCGAGTCGGTCAGGACGGACGAGCGGGCGCCGTGGAGCACGGCCTGGTTCCCCGAGCCGAGCGACGCTGCCTGCGCCGCCTCGACGCCGATGATCTGGACGTCGTCGTCGCTGGTGAACGCGACGAACATCCCGATCGCGTTCGAGCCGCCGCCGACGCAGGCGAGCACGGCGTCGGGGAGGTGGCCCTCGACCTCGAGGATCTGCTCGCGCGCCTCCCGGCCGATCACCGCCTGGAGATCGCGCACGAGCTCCGGGTACGGGGCGGGGCCGACGCACGAGCCGATGATGTAGTGCGTCGTCTCGACGTTCGTGATCCAGTCGCGGATCGCCTCGCTCGAGGCCTCCTTCAGCGTCCGCGTGCCGATCTCGACCGGCACGACGGTGGCGCCGAGCAGGTGCATCCGCTCCACGTTCGGGCGCTGGCGGCGCATGTCCTCGGAGCCCATGAAGACGACGCACTCGAGGCCGAAGCGCGCGCACGCCGTCGCCGTCGCGACGCCGTGCTGCCCCGCGCCCGTCTCGGCGATGATCCGCGTCTTGCCGAGATGGCGCGCGATCAGCGCCTGCCCGATCGCGTTGTTGATCTTGTGGGCGCCCGTGTGGTTCAGGTCCTCGCGCTTCAGGTACACGCGCCGGCCGGGCGCGAAGCGCTCCGCGAGCGTCAGCGGCGACGGCCTGCCGACGTACGTGCGCAGGAGCCCGTCGAGCTCGTCCAGGTAGCCGGGGTCGTCCTTCAGCTCGCGCCAGGCGGCGTCGAGCTCGTCGAGCGCGGGGATCAGGGTCTCCGGCACGTACCGGCCCCCGTACGGGCCGAAGGTCTCGATGTCCGACACGCTCATGTGTTCGCCGCCTCCAG
>VGCB01000568.1 GCA_016870235.1 Actinomycetota bacterium
GACGGGAGCGGGCCCGCCGGCCGCGAGCGCGGCGCTGACCGCGGCGGCCGTCTCCGGCTCGCACGCGACGATGTGCGTGCCGGGGCTGACGGCCGCGAGCGCGCTCGCGATCCCTGTCGTCAGCCCGCCGCCGCCCCAGGGGACGAGGACGGCATCGACGTCCTCCAGCTGCTCCGCGATCTCGAGGCCGATCGTCCCGTTGCCGGCGATCACCGCCGGGTCGCGGACGGGGTGGACGAAGTGCCCACCGAGCCCCGGAAAGGCGCCTTCCTCCATCGCCTGCCACCAGCGGTCGAACGGGACGGGGATCGCGGTGCCGCCGAGCCGCTCGATCGCCCGGAGCTTTGCCGCCGGCGCGTGATCGGGGACGACGATCGTCGCCGGCACCCCGAGCTCCCGCGCGATCCAGGCGATGCCTTGCGCCATGTTGCCCGCGCTCGTCGTCCAGAGCCCGCGGTGGACGGCGTCCGGCGGCGCCGCGGCGACCGCGTTCGCGGCGCCGCGGAGCTTGAACGACCCGATCGGCTGCAGGCACTCGAGCTTGAGCCAGATCGCGCACGGCGCCTCGTCGACCCGGAGCCGGAGGAGCGGGGAGTGGAGCCCTTCCGCCGGGATCCGGCTGCGGGCCGCCTCGATCTCGGCGAGCGGGATCACAGGTCGACCTCTGTCCCGACTCCTCGCTCGCGCGCCCGCGTGTAGCAGAGCTCGGCCGATGCGAGGTCCTCGACGGCGATGCCCTGCGACTTGAAAAGCGTGATCTCGTCGGCCCGCGTACGGCCGGGATGGGCGCCCACGACGACCTCGCCGAGCTCGGCCAGGATGTGCTCGGGGCCGATCGCGCCCTCGGCGGCCGCGAGCAGGTAGTCGCCTGCCTCGTTCAGCACCGACTCGCGCCGGTCGACGAAGAGCGACGCGTCGACCATCGTCTGCGTGTCGACCTCCCGGGCGGACGGGATCGACGAGCCGACGACGTTCAGGTGCGCGCCGGGCCCGAGCCAGCTGCGGTCGAGCATGGGCTCGCGGGCCGACGTGCACGTGCAGACGACGTCGGCGCCCGCGAGAGCCTGCTCCGCGCTGGCGGCGACGACACCGTGTGCCTCCAGCGCGACCGCCTCCGCGCTCGCCGGTGTGCGGCTCCAGACGACGAGCTCGCAGTCCGGCGCGATCGCCCGCATCGCCTCCGCATGGGAGCGGGCCTGGACGCCTGCACCGAGGATCGCCACGCGCCGGGGCGGGCCGGCCGCGAGGAGCTTCGTCGCCAGCGCGCTGACCGCGGCGGTCCGGATCTCCGTCACGGCCGACGCGTTGAGCACGGCGCGCACGAGCCCGGTCGTCCCGTCATGGAGGATCACCGTGCCCTGGTGCGGGTCGAGCCCGATCTTCGAGTTGTCCGGAGAGATAACGATCTCCTTCAGCGCGAAGACGGGGTCGTCGCCGCCGCGCCACGCCGGCATCTGCCCGAGGATCCGCTTGTCCGGCGCGAGGAGCCCGCGCCGGAGCGGGTTGATCAGCTCGTCGCGCGTGAGCGCGCCGAGGACGTCTTCCATCGCGTCGATGCACGACTCCATGTCGAGGAGCGCGCGCACGTCGTCGTAGCCGAGGATCAGGACTCCCATTCGAACACCTCCCCGATCTCGTCCCGCTCCCCATCCGAGAGCGAAAGGGCCAGTGCCGTCTCCACGTCGTCGAGGTGCTCGACGCGATTCGGCCCGATCACGACGCCGGTCATCTCCTCGAGCCCGAGGAGCCACGCGAGCGAGAGCGCCGACATCGAGACGCCGAGCATCGCCGCCCGGTCCCGCATCGTCTCGAGCGCCGTCCAGACCGCGGGCGTGCGGTAGCGCTCGTACGGCTCCGGCCGCTGGGTCATGCGCGACCCCGCCGGGGGCGTCGTGTCCCGTCCGTACTTGCCGGAGAGCCAGCCGCCCGCGAGCGGGCCGAACGACTCGTAGCCGACCCCGTGCTCGCGGCAGACCGGGAAGACGGTCTCCCGGTCGCCCTGCTCGAGCAGCGAGAAGGTGTTCTGGACGACCTCGTAGCGGCCGAGCCCCTCGAGCTCCGCGATCTCGAGCGCCTCGGCGAGCTGCTCGCCGCTGAAGTTGCTGGCACCTGCCACCCCGATCTTGCCCGCGCGGCGGAGGTCGTCGAACGCGAGGAGCGTCTCCTCCTGCGGCACCTGCCGGTCGAAGTCGTGGGCCAGGTAGACGTGC
>VGCB01000569.1 GCA_016870235.1 Actinomycetota bacterium
TCGGCGGGGACGAGTTCGTCGTCATGTGCGCCGACCAGACAGACGAGCGGATGCCGATCGAGTTGTCGTCTCGCGTGCAGCGCGAGCTCGAGCGGCCGTTCGAGATCGGCGACAGCGAGGCGCACGTCTCGGCCAGCTCGGCATCGCCGTCTACGACGGCATCGGCACCGCGGAGGCGCTGCTGCGAAGCGCGGATCTCGCGATGTACCGCGCCAAGAAGTCGGGAAGGAGCCGTACGATGCTCTTCGACGACGAGATGCAGGCGTGGGCGAACCACCGGCTCGCGCTGGAGAACGCGTTGCGCCGGGCGCTCGTGGGCGGCGAGCTCGAGGTGTGGTACCAGCCGATCTGCTCGCTCGAGGCGCAGCCGGCGATCGTCGGCGCCGAGGCCCTCGTCCGCTGGGTGCGCCCCGGGCACGGCCTCGTGCTCCCGGGGACGTTCCTCCACCTCGCCGAGGAAACGGGGCTGATCGTCGACGTGGGCGCCACCGTGCTCGGCCGCGCGGCGAAGGAGCTGGGGCACTGGTGCCGCGAGTGGCCCGGCTACGGCCTCTCGATCGCCCTCAACCTCTCGGCCCGCGAGCTGCAGCAGTCCGACCTCGTCCGCCGGCTCGAGGCGAACATCGAGCGATACGGGATCCCGCCGGAGCTGCTCGAGATCGAGCTCACCGAGGCGACCCTGATCTCGGAGAGCGAGGTCTCGCGCCGGGCTCTCGAGGGGCTGCGGCGCCTCGGCGTCAGGATCGTGATCGACGACTTCGGCACCGGGTTCTCGTCGCTCTCGTACCTCCGCCGCGTTCCGGCGGACGTGCTCAAGATCGACCGCTCGTTCGTCGAGGAGGTCGACCGCGAGGAGTCGGCGGCAGCGATCGTCGGCGCGGTGCTGGCGATGGGGCACGCAGTCGGTCTCGAGGTGATCGCCGAGGGCGTCGAGCGCGAGACGCAGGTCGAACGGCTCCGCGAGCTCGGAGCGACGATGGCGCAGGGCTATCTCCTCGGGAAGCCCTGCACGGCGACCGAGCTCCGCACGCGGATCCGCGACCAGGTGGAGCCCCTCAGGGGCGCCGCGTGAGCTCCGTGAGGAGCGCGCCGAGCCGCGCGACTCCCTCGACGATCTCCTCCGGCGCCGGCAGCGCGTAGCCGAGCCGGAGCGCTGGTCGTGCCGCGTCGGGGCTCGCGAGCACCTCGGCGTACGCCGTCCGGCTCGCGTACCGAGGCTCGACCTGGTCGCCGGTCGTCACGCGAGCCTCGCGGCTGCGGCCCGGTCGAGGATCGCCGTCGTCCGGCCCGATCGCGATCGCAGGAGGCTGGCGGGCGTCTCGGGCGAAGGGGGGTCGACGAATGCCCGTCGCGCCGGCTCGGCCTTGTCGGCTCCGACGGCGAGGAAGACGACGTGGGCTGCGGAGGCGAGGAACGGCAGGGTCATCGTCACCCGCGGCACCCAGGGCTCGAGGCCGGCGTCCGCCGCCACGGCCCGTCGCTCGGTGACCTCCAGAGACGGCGCGCCGGGGAAGAGCGACGCGGTGTGGCCGTCGCCCCCGAGCCCCTGCAGCGCGACGTCGAGGTGAACGCCGGCGAGCGCGCGATCGTAGGCGAGCGCCGCCTCATCCGGCGAGAGCTCGGTCGGGACGAGGTGCACGCGTGGGGCTCGCTCGACGCCGGCGAGCAGCGTCTCCCGCAGAAGCCGGGCGTTCGCGCGCTCGTCCTCGGCGGGGACGCAGCGCTCGTCGCCGAGCCACACGTCGGCGCCGCTCCAGTCCGGCTCGAGCCCCGCGGCGAGGACGTAGGCCCGGCGAGGGGTGGAGCCGCCGCTGAGCGCGATCGTGGCACCGGCGCGCGCGGCCTCGGCGAGGAGCGAGGCGGCGTGCGCCGCCGCTTCCTCGGCGTCGTCGACGAGGACGATCTCGACGCCGTCGAGCGAGGACGGGCTCTCAGCTCCGGACATGTCTCAAGTCTTGCGCACCGGGCTCCCGGCCGCCGCCGGTCGACGCGTACCCTTCCGTGATGCGCGCGCGGTACGACGACGTCGCCGAGGCCGAGCACCTCGAGTCGACCGATCCGGTGCCCTCGAAGCGGGACGCCTTCGTCGTGCCGCCGTGGCCCGGCGGTCGTATGGCCGAGTGGGCGTACTTCGCGGGCAACTCGCTCGGGCTGCAGCCGCGCACGGCGCGCGCCGCGATCGAGCGCGAGCTCGGCGAGTGGGG
>VGCB01000570.1 GCA_016870235.1 Actinomycetota bacterium
CCGGCTGCGCACACAGCCTAAAAAAGCCCTGCTCAGGAGGTCATTCTCACCCCACCACCGGACAGAACCCACCACCACCAACGGTGGATCCAGGCTGAAGCCAGACGCGGTGGAGGAGGGCGCGGGAAGGTAGGCGCAGGATGCGAGTGCCGAAGGGGTTCCCTAGGGGAACCTCGTTCCCCTGGCTTCAGGAAACGAATCGATCGACTCGAACCCCAGCCCTACAACAGTGGGGCCGTGTTCTCGCGCGTCTGGTACGTCGGTCCCGCAATCCACCAGACGCGCGAGAACGCGGCCAGGCATGCAGGTAAGGACGCGTCTGGCTGAAGCCAGACGCGGAGGGCCGGGGGCGAGGTGCAGGACTTGAGTCCCGGAGGGGTTCCCAAGGGGAACCACGTTCCCCTGGCTTCAGGAAACGAAGCGCCCGACTCGAGCCCCAGCTGTAGTCGAGGGGGGCCGTTTTCGCGCGCGTCAGGTACCTCGGTCCCTCACCCCACCTGACGCGCGCGGAAACGGCCAGGTATGCCGAACTTGACAGCCGCCCGAAAGTCAGACATAAAGGCTCCACCACGTGCCCGGAGGGACGGGCGCGCCACGCGGTCGAGGAGGTGCCACAACGGTGAAGGCGGTTCGGTTCCACGAGTTCGGGGGCTCCGGCGTGCTTCGCCTGGAGGACGTCGACGATCCGGTCGCCGGCGCGGGCGAGGTCGTCGTCCGTGTGCGCGCCGCGGCGCTCAACCACCTCGACGTGGACGTGCGGGAGGGCATCTCGCGCTTCCCCGTCGCGTTCCCGCACACCCTGGGGATCGAGCTCGCCGGCGACGTCGAGTCGGTCGGGGACGGCGTCGACGGGTGGAAGCCCGGCGATCGCGTCAACCCGTACATTCTCGCCACCTGCGGCACGTGCCGCTACTGCACGACCGGCCGCCAGTCGCTCTGCCTGACCCCCGGCTTCATCTCGTTCTCGACCGGCGGCGGCTACGCGGAGAAGGTCGTCGTCAAGGCGAGCCAGCTGATCCGGATCCCAGACGGCGTCTCGTTCGAGCAGGCGGCGGCGCTCCAGGTCGCCTTCGGCACCTCGTGGCACATGCTCTTCACCCGCGCCCGGCTACGAGCCGGGGAGACGGTGCTCGTGAACTCGGTTGGGTCGGGTATCGGCTCCGCCGCCGTCCAGCTCGCTCACCATGCCGGCGCCTTCGTGATCGGGAACGCGTCGGGCGACGACAAGCTCGAGCGTGCGAAGGAGCTCGGGATGGACGCCGGCATCAACTACACGCGCGAGAACGTCGTCGAGCGCGTCCTCGAGCTCACGGACGGGGTCGGCGCCGACGTCGCGTACGAGCACGTCGGCGGCGAGAACTTCCAGTTCGCGCTCGACTCGCTGACGAAGGACGGCCGCCTCGTCACCTGCGGCGGTCACGCGGGCGAGGTCGTGCCGTTCGACATCATCCCGTTCTTCCGCACGCAGCGGAGCATCATCGGCTCCTTCGTCTACACCGCGAACGAGGTCGAGGCTTGCTTCCGGCTCGCTGCGCGCGGGCAGATCACACCGCTCGTCCACTCGACCTTCCCGCTGGCCGAGGCGGCCGCGGCGATGGACTTGATGGAGAGCCGCACCGCCTTCGGAAAAGTCCTTCTCATTCCTTAGAGGATAAGAAGGATTCTTCCTAGATCTGAGTATTGATTTTCAGATACTTTGCGAGCGTTTTGTCGAGCAAGCGAGCCAAGGGCAACATGAAAAATCAACACACAAAAATCGGTCTGTCTCTCCGGAGAAACCCGTGAAGCGGGTCGGGGTCGACGTCGGCGGGACGTTCACGGACCTCGTCTACGTCGACGACGAGACCGGGACGATCCGCGTTCACAAGATCCCGACGACGCCGGACGATCCCTCGCGGGGCACCGTCCAGGGCATCCAGGAGATCACGAGCGAGGCGGGACAGAACCCTGCGGCGCTCGACCAGGTGTTCCATGGGACGACGATCGCGACGAACATCGTGATCGAGCACAGCGGCGCCACGGTCGGGATGATCACGACCGAGGGCTACCGCGACATCCTCCACATCGCCCGGCACAAGAAGCCGCTCAACTTCTCGAACTACCAGGACCTGCCGTGGCAGGCCTACCCCGTCGTGCGTCGCCGCTACCGGCTGACGGTGCCCGAGCGGATCACGAAGGACGGCTCAGTCCTCGTGCCA
>VGCB01000571.1 GCA_016870235.1 Actinomycetota bacterium
CTGTCGTCTCGGGCGCGGACGCGGTCGTCGTCTCGGCCGGGTCGCGCGGCGTCCGCGTGCGCGCGCTCGCAGCGCTCCACAACGCCGATCTCCACGAGGGCGACGGGCTCGCGACCGGCCTGGCGGCGATCGCGGGGCCGCTCTGGGAGGCAGCCGGGGCGGGGCCCGGGGAGATGGACGTCGTCTCCGTGTACGACGACTACCCGAGCGTCGTCCTGATCCAGCTCGCCGACCTCGGCTTCGGAGAGCCGGGGCCCGTAATCGCCGCGCTCGAGGCCGGGCGCCTCGCGGTCAACACGGCCGGCGGCCAGCTCTCGGCGGGGCAGGCGGGAGCCGCCGGCGGCATGCACGGCCTCGTCGAGGTCGTCCGCCAGCTCCGGCACGAGTGCGGCGAGCGGCAGGTGCCGGAGGCCCGCCTCGGGCTCGTCTCCGGGTACGGGATGGTCGCCTACCGGCACGGCGCCTGCGCGAACGCCGCCGTCCTCGAGGCGCCCGCATGACCCCGGGCGCGCGCGTGTCGCTGTGCGGCGACTGCGGCTGGAGCGGCCTGCCGGAGCGGCTCTGGTGCCCGGCCTGCGAGTCCGGCCGGATGCGGGACGCCCGTGCCCAGGCGGGCGTCGTCGAGGAGACGACGCAGGTCCGGCGCGGCGGTGGGATCGTCGGCGAGGCCTCGCGGATCGGCACCGTACGGCTGGCCGGTGGGGGCACGATCGTCGCCCGTCTCGCTCCCGGCGCTTCGGAGGGCGGCCGCGTTAGGCTCTTCGACGACAACGGGGCCACTGTCGCCCGTCCTCTCTGAACGAAGGAGCGGAGCACCATGCGCATCTGGTGGCAGAGCTTCGTCGACCCGACGCAGAACGCGCCCTACCTCGCCCGGCTCGCCGAGTACCTGAACGAGATCGCCGATCCCGGCACGAAGGTCGCCGTCCACGGCACCTCGCCGCCCGACCGCCACTTCGGCAGGCTGACCGAGTTCCGCTGCGCGGCCCTCGCGATCGACAACGCCCTCGAGGCTGCGGTGCAGGGCTACGACGCCTACGTGATGGGCCACTTCCAGGATCCGGGGCTGTACGAGGCGCGCTCGGCCGTGCGGATCCCGGCCGTCGGGCTGGGCGAGACGACGCTCCACTGGGCCGCGCAGCTGGGGCGGAACATCGCCCTGATCTCGATCGACCACGTGTTCGAGCGCTGGCATCTCGAGCAGGCCGACCTCTACGGCCTCCACGGCCGCGTGAGCCACGTGACCGCGCTCGGGGTCGTCGTCGAGGACTTCGCCGCCGCGTTCGCCGGCGACGAGGCTGCCCACGCCCGGATGCTCGCCTCCTTCCGGGCGCTCGCCGAGCCGCTCGTGGCCGACGGCGCCGACGTCGTCATCCCGGCCGGGGCGCTGCCCGGGCTCCTGCTCCGCAAGGAGCACGGGCTGACCGTCGGTCATGCACCGGTCGTCAACTGCGTCGCCGTGACGCTGAAGGCGGCGGAGGCGTGGGTACGCGTCCAGGCCCTGACCGGGCTCGAGCCGAGCCGCGGCCCCAGCTTCGCGCTGGCGCCGCCGGGCGCGGTCGAGGATTTCCGTCGCTTCGTCGCCCATGGTCGAGAGGGAGGAGAGAGATGAACGTGTTCATCGTCGGTGCCACCGGGATGTTGGGTGGCCGAGTCGGCAGTCTGCTCGCCGCGCGTGGCGACGAGGTGCGAGGCCTCGTCCGGCCGACCGCGAGCGCCGGTGCGCGGGAGGCGCTGGCCACGGCCGGCATCGTGGCGGTCGAGGGAGACCTGGAGCAGCCGGCGACGCTTCCCGCGGCGCTGGTGGGGACCGACGTCGTCGTCTCGACGGCCAGCTCGTTCCCGGTCGATCCGCGACCCGATGCGATCGCCCGCGTCGACCGCGACGGGCAGCTCGCCCTCGTCGACGCGGCCGAGGCGGCGGGCGTGCGGCGCCTGGTCTATGTCTCGTTCCCGCCCTACGACGTCGCCTTCCCCTTCCAGGACGCGAAGCGGGCGGTCGAGGCGAGGTTGCGGAGCGCGAGGCTCGAGCACGTGATCCTGCAGCCGGGGAAGTTCATGGACGTCTGGTTCTCGCCGCCGCTCGGGTTCGACGTCGCCGCCGGCCATGTGCGCCTCTACGGCGACGGGACCGCGCCGACCGCCTGGGTCGCGGTCGACGACGTCGCCGAGGTCGCGGCGCAGGCGGTCGCCTCA
>VGCB01000572.1 GCA_016870235.1 Actinomycetota bacterium
CGGACCGTACGTGACCGAGCTGCTGCCGGAGGGCTCGAAGGAGAAGCCGCGCACGGCGTCCCTCTTCAAGACGATGTCGCCCGAGACGGTCACGCTCGAGCAGGCGATCGAGCTCCTCTCGCTGCCGCGCGTGGTCGGCGAGCTCGACGGCGAGGAGGTCACGGCCCAGAACGGGCGCTACGGCCCGTTCTTGAAGAAGGGCTCCGACACGCGCTCGCTGGAGGCGGAGGAGCAGATCTTCGCGGTCACGCTCGAGGGGGCAGCGGCGCTCTTTGCGCAGCCGAAGACCCGCCGCGGCCGTGGTGAGGCGAAGCCACCGCTCCGCGACTTCGGCGAGGTCGCCGAGGCGGGCGGGAAGCGGGTCACGGTCAAGGACGGCCGGTTCGGCCCGTACGTGACCGACGGCGAGACGAACGCGAGCCTCCGCCGCGGCGACGACCCGGAGGGCCTGACCGTCGAGCGGGCGCTCGAGCTTCTCGCCGAGCGCCGCGCGAAGGGCCCGTCGGCCCCGCGGGCGCGCGGCCGATCGCGCCGATGACGGCCTAACCTTCGCTCGGTCTCGTCGTCTCAACTCGGGCAATGGCTCCGCGCCCTGATCGAGCTGCGGTGATGTCGCTCTGCGCGGAGAAGCCCGTGCTCGGTACCCCGATCGGTCGCGCGGTTCCCCCTGGCGCGAGCGCCGTTCACGCATAGAGTGAGAGCGAAGCCGCCGCCCGGCCACGACCGAAGGACCGCCGCTACCGCCGTGACGCCGAACCATCCGACCGATCTCTTCGACCTGGAGCAGGTGCGCGCCGTGCTCGACCGCTCGGAGGAGCGCGGGTCGATCGACCCCACGGAGCTCGAGGCGCTCGCGCTCGAGCTCGAGTTCTCGGACGACGAGGTCGAGCAGATCGTCCTGCAGCTCGAGGCGATGGGGCTCGACTCCGGGCCCGGCTCGCAGGCCCCGGCGGCGGGCGCGGAGACCGATGGGGACGCCGGGCCCGAGGCGGCGGACGGGAGCGAGATGGAGGCGGCCTGGGCCGTCGAGGCCGCCGCGGCGACGGGCGCAGGCGACTCCCTGCAGCTCTTCCTCGCCGACGTCGGCAAGCACAAGCTGCTGAGCGCCGCGCAGGAGGTGATGCTCGCGAAGCAGATCGAGCGCGGGGATGTCGTCGCGAAGCGGCGGATGATCGAGTCGAACCTCCGTCTCGTCGTCTCGATCGCCAAGGGGTACCGGGGGCTCGGCGTGCCCTTCCTCGACCTGATCCAGGAGGGGACGCTCGGGCTCAACCGCGCCGTCGAGAGGTTCGACTGGCGGCGGGGCTACAAGTTCTCCACATACGCGACGTGGTGGATCCGGCAGTCCGTGCAGCGGGCTGTCGCGAACCACGCGCGGACGATCCGCGTGCCGGTGCACGTCGTCGAGCGCCAGCAGAAGCTCTCGCGCGCGGCCCGTCGCCTCGAGGTCGAGCTGGGACGCGAGCCGACCCGCGAGGAGCTGGCGCACGCGACCGGCCTGCCGCTGCACCACGTCGAGGCGGCGATGGGCGCCGCGCACGCGTCGGTCTCGCTGAACCAGAGCGTCGGCGCCGACGAGGAGGGCGAGCTCGGCGACCTGTTCGCCGACCGCGAGGCACCGGATCCCTTCGAGCAGGCCGAGGAGGCGCTGCGCCGTCAGGGCGTCCGCCGGGCGCTGCAGGCGCTGCCGGAGCGCGAGCGGCGCATCCTCGAGCTCCGCTTCGGCTTCGACGGCGAGCCGTGGACGCTCGAGGCGATCGGGCAGGAGCTCGATCTCACGCGCGAGCGCGTGCGGCAGCTCGAGGGCCAGGCGCTGGCGCGGCTCGCAGCGCTCCGCGATCTCGCCTCACTGGCTGCGTAGTCTCCCGCAGCCGGGTGGGGGACTCCGCCCGCTCGCGGCGCGGCAGTCGGTGGTCTACCTTTCCTGGGTGCCGTGCATCTCCCATGCTGGTGACGCCCGTCTGTCCGCCCCGCCCGTGCCGGGGTCCTCCCGGTGACCATGTCATCGCGGCGGCGCACCACGTGACGACGGTCGACCACGCGACCGACCTCCTCGAACCGAACGGCCCGAGAAGGCCGCCGTCCTCCAGGAGCATGCCGGGGATGATCGTGTGGAACGGGCGCCTTCCCGGGCCGATGGCGTTCGGATGGCTTGGATCCGGCGAGAACCCCGCCGCCCGGTTC
>VGCB01000573.1 GCA_016870235.1 Actinomycetota bacterium
CGCCGCAACGTCGTCCGGCCGGAGGAGTTCCCGTACGAGACCGGCCTCGGCCCGGTGCTCGCCGAGGGCAGCTACCTGACGTCGGTCGACCGGCTCGAGCAGGCGGTCGGCTACGAGGGCTTCGTCGCCGAGCAGGCGCGCGCACGCCGGCAGGGCCGCCACCTCGGGCTCGGCGTCAGCGTCTTCAACGAGTCGAGCGGCGTCGGCTCGCAGGGTCTCCAGCAGCTGGGCATGCCCGTCACGACCCACGACACCGCGCGCGTGCGCATGGATCCGAGCGGCAAGGTGACCGTCGTCCTGCCGATCGCGTCGCAGGGCCAGGGACACGCGACGACGATGGCGCAGGTCGCCGCCGACGCGCTCGGCGTCCTGCCGGAGGACGTCACCGTCCTCGACGTCACGAGCGCGAACGGGTACGGGATGGGCACCTGGGCGAGCCGCGGCGCGGTGATCGGCGCCGGCTCGCTGCTGCGCGCCGCCGACGTCGTCCGCCGCAAGCTGATGCTGACGGCGGCGCACCTGCTCGAGGCCTCGGCCGAGGACATCGTGCTCGAGGACCGGAAGGCGCACGTCGCCGGGTCGCCCGACCGCACGATGCCGATCGCCGACCTCGCCGGGATCGTCTACTTCGCGGGCGCCGTCCGGCCGCCCGATCTCGAGCCGACGCTCGAGGCGACGGCCGCGTATGACCCCGCCTCCTCGGTCTACTCGAACGGCGCGCACGCAGCCGTCGTGGAGGTCGACGTCGAGACGGGCGTCGTCCGCATCGAGCGGTTCGTCGTCGTCGAGGACTGCGGGCCGATGATCAACCCGATGATCGTCGAGGGGCAGATCCGCGGCGGCGTCGCGCAGGCGATCGGCGGCGCGCTGCTCGAGGAGATGGTGTACGACGACAACGGCCAGCTCCTGACGACGACGCTGATGGACTACGTCCTGCCGACCGCGGTCGAGGTGCCCGCGATCGAGATCCACCACCTCGAGACGCCGTCGGAGATCACGCCCGGCGGGATCAAGGGGATGGGCGAGTCGGCGATGATCGCGGCGCCCTACGCCCTCCTCGGCGCCGTCAACGACGCCCTGGCGCCGCTCGGCGCTCTGGTGCTGCGCCTGCCGGTCACCCCCGAGCGGGTGCTCGACGCGATCGCCGCCGCCGGCGCGTAGCCCGCCTGCGCGCGCTCACTTCGGGCCGAGCCAGATCCCCCGAGCCCGGCCGGCGACGGCGCCCGACGCGTCGAAGACGGCGGTGCCGACCTCGTGCTTGCGGCCGGTGGCCGTGATCCTCCACCCGACGACGACGCACGGCTCGCGGACGCGGACGCGCTCCTCGACGTGCAGCGTGATCTCGCCGAGGAGCATCGGCGTGCCGTCGTTGCAGGTAGCGAGATAGCCGGGGCAGTCGAGCGCGGCGGCCATGAACTCGGCACGAACCCTGCCGTCGCCATCCGCGAGCGAGGGGTGCGGCGTCCAGGGCGTCGCCACGGGACCGCCGGCGCGGAGCGGGCCGGAGAAGAGCCGCAGGCCCTCGCCCGGCGCCCGGCCCGTGCCGCAGACGAAGCAGCCGGGGAACGGGTGGTCGACGTGGGCGACCGACCGGGCGGAGGCCTCGACCGCCTCCTCGTAGCTTGGCGGCTCGGGCGTCTCGAGCTCGAGCGACGACGGCTCGGCGTAGGCCAGCACCGCCTCGTCGTGCCTCAGCTCGACCCGGCCGCCGCCACGCTCCGCGAGGTCGAGCGGCGTGTCGAGCGGGATCGGCGCCTGGAGGCGCACGCGCGCGACCCCGGACGTGTGCCGCGCGACGACCCCGGCCGCGTAGCCGCCGTTCGACATGCCCGGCGGGCCGCAGAACCGGGACTCGACGAGGACGGTCGCCACGTCCGCGACTCTAGACCAGCGACGACCGACCCCGTGTCGGCGTTCTCGGAACGAGCACAGCCGGCACTCGCGCTCGACGTTCCCCGCGGTCGGAGCCCGGGCGCGGGATGTCCGGCCAGGCCTCGACAATCCCCGGGGTGCGCGCGGACGAGCGCTCCCTGGGATCGTGCACCGTCACGATCGACGGCCCGGTCGCGACGATCGCGATCGTCCCGCCGACCCGCGTCACCGGCGGGGCCGACCTGCACTGGGAGCTCGGAGGCGTCTTCTCCGATCTCAGGGAGGATCTCGACGTCCGCGTCG
>VGCB01000574.1 GCA_016870235.1 Actinomycetota bacterium
GACGCCCGGGCAACGCTCGAGCGGCTGAGCGCGCTCGTCGCGGGACCCGAGCGGCCGCTCGTCGTGCCCAGCCTGTTCCGCGTCTTCGGCGGTGCCCCCGCCCTGGTCGAGGCGCTTGCCGCGGCGGTCGAGCCCGCACTCGTGCAGGAGGCGCTCGCGACGGCCGTCGCCGGGCTTCGGGATCAGGCGAGACGTGCGGCGGAATCGATGCCGTGCTCCGTGCCACGCGAGGAGGACGACGAGGTGCGCCGACTCACCGATCGCTTCCTCCGGACGATCCCCTCGATGGTCGTCGTCTGCGCGCTCCTGCGCGGCGCACTCACGTCCCCAGCTTCACGACCATCATGAAGACGACGACGAGAAGCAGGACGAGCTCGAGTCGCGAGTAGAGGAGGATGCGGCGGATCCGGCGCTGCGCGTCCGGCGACCCCGCCCCCTGCTCGTCGATGACCTTGGCGATCCTGCCGCTCTCCGGTACGAGGAAGCCGGCTCCGACGAGGAACGAGACGATCCAGACAGCGAGACCGACCGACACGAACGGCTCGCTCCAGTCCCAGTTGCCGTTGATCATCAGCGCAACCGCGGAGAGGATCAGCACCAGCGAGCTCGGCATGAGCACGCGGAGCCCGATCCACTCGACGTCGCGTGAGAACCCCGCTATCCGCTCCGCGTCGCGGGAGCGCAGGATCCGGTAGGCGAACGCCTGGATCATGGCGTCGCCGCCGACCCACAGCGCCGTGGCCGAGATGTGGAGCCAGAGGAACGTCTCGTACCAGGTCATCTTCGCCTCCTTCTCGGGTTTCGCACGGTCGTGCGGCTCGGTCTGCTCGCGCGGCGGCTCCCTACCCGAACTCGCCCTTCCGCGCGAGGCGCACTCGCGCCGACGTCTGACGCTTCTCGGCGGGGACACCCTTTCCTGTCGCTGCCGCCGTGAACTGCACGGCCACTGGCCGGCCTTTCGAGACGGCGTCGTGCACGCGCTCGGCGCCTGCCCCGTGCACAGAGAAGGACGCCTGTTCGGCACACAGCCGCGTCTCGGTGCAGAGCCGGTACCGGCGCCGAGACAGCACGATGGGGGCGCCGGCACCGGTGACACGGGCCGAGAGCTCGACCGTGCACATGACGTCGCAGCTGATCTGGACGAGCGCGAGCAGCTGGATCGGCGGGTCGATCCCCACGATGCCACGGGTGCTCCCCAGGTCGAGCCCGAGGGGCTCCGAGGCGCAGCCGGGCTCGCCCCAGATGTCCCTCGCGACGGCCCGCCGGTCCTTCGGCGCCTCCCGATAGCAGGGGGTGCCGGATCCGAGCAGGTCGGTGACCCAGCCGCCGGCCGTGCGCTCGAGGAGCCAGAACACGTCGTCCGGCTCGATTCGACAGCCCGTGCGCGGCAGCACCTGGGCGAGCGCGAAGCGCTCGTTTGCGGTCGAGACGATCACTCGCCAGCAGCTCGTGGCGACACGCTGATTGCCGAACGCCGGCGAGTCGAGCTCACCGGCCGCGACGGCGACGATCGCCGCCCGCTCGGCGTCGGTCGGCGTGCGCGCGGCAATGGCAGGATGGGGCGTCGCGCTCGCCGGGAGCAGCAGGACGAGCGCTCCGACGAGACGAGCCATTCAGACCATCCGCGAAGTGTGCCGCCCGTGCCGGTGGCTCCCGAAGGTGACACGACACCGCGTCAAGTGAGATGATAGGCCGGTTCGTCACCCCAACCGATGCAGAGGAGGAACCGATGCCGCTCGACGCCGAGTCCCAGGGCATCATCGACATGCTGGCCGAGGCCGGCTTCCCCGACATCGCCGCGAGCAAGCCGGACGACGTCCGCGCGTTCCTTGCGGGCATGGCCGCCGCATCGCCGCCCGGCCCCGACGTCGCGAAGCTCGAGTCGATCGACGCTGGTGGCGTCCCGGCCCGGGTCTACACGCCCGAGGGAGCCGGCGCGAAGCCGATCTTCGTCTACTACCACGGCGGCGGCTGGGTGCTGGGCACCCTTGACGAGAGCGATGCCTACTGCCGCATCCTCGCAAACGCCACCGGCGCCGTCGTCGTCTCGATCGACTACCGGATGGCGCCGGAGCACATCTTCCCCGCCGCGGCCGAGGACTGCTATGCAGCCACGGTCTGGGTGGCTGAGAACGCGTCCTCGCTCGGCGGCGATGCGGGCCGGATCGTCGT
>VGCB01000575.1 GCA_016870235.1 Actinomycetota bacterium
AGCAGGGACGCGGCGGCGCCTGCGATCGTCATCTTCAGCCTGCGTCCGCCCCGTTGTCCGGGTACCCGTTCCATCGTCTCCTCCTGTCGAAAGCCGTTGCTGACCATGAAAGCAAACAGGCGGTGAGCAGCCGGTGAAGAAGATGAAGCGCGCGTGAAGCGCGGGTTACGTCCGGCGGCGCGTGGGGCCTACATGACTGCTTCGAGACCGACCGTCAGCCCGGCCGGCAGCCGATCGAGCCGCTCGAGCGCGAGCACGACACCCGGCACGAACGCCTCCCGCGACGTCGTGTCGTGGCGGATCCGAAGCGTCTGACCGAGCGCGCCCAGGATCACCTCCTGGTTCGCGATCGCGCCCGGAAGACGGACGGAGTGGATCGCGACGTCGCCTCCCATGCGGGCCGCCGTCGCCTTCGCGGTGCCCGAGGGCGCGTCGACCTTCGTCTCGTGGTGCTCCTCGACGATCTCCGCCCGCCGCATGTGCTTCATCGCCTCCTCCGCGAAGCGCATCATCAGGACGGCGCCGATCGCGAAGTTCGGCACGAGGAAGCACGGAACCCCGGCGCCCTTCGCGGCCTCGTCGAGCGTCCGAAGGCCGTCGGGCGTGAGCCCCGTCGTCCCGATAACGCACGGCACACCTGCGGCGAGCGCAGCGCTCGCGTTGCCGACGACGGCGGCCGGCGCCGTGAAGTCGACGGCCGCGTCGTGGCCCGCGAGCTCGACTGTCTCCCCGATCTCGACTCCCGTCACCTCGTGCCCCGCGGCGGCGAGGCCCGGGATCAGGACCGAGCCGACCTTCCCCTCGCGGCCGAAGACGACGACGCGCATCAGACGAGCCCCGGGCTGAGACGGGCGACTGCCGCCCGGAAGCGCTTCTCGCTCGGCCCGATCCCCGCCGCCGACAGCCGCTCGGGCGCATAGGTGGCAGCAGCGAGCGCGGCCACGTCCTCCGCCGTCACAGCTTCGATCCGCGCGATCGTCTCGTCGACGGGGACGATCTCCGTACCGGTGATCAGCGCCTTCCCGATCCGCGTCATCCGCGCCGATGTGGACTCGAGCGAAAGGAGCAGCCTCCCCTTGAGGTTCTCCTTGGCGCGGTCGAGCTCGGCGTCCCGAAGCTCGCCGCGGCCGATCGACCGGAGCTCCGCCTCGGTCACCTCGAGACACTCCGCGAGCCTGTCCTCGCGGGTGCCGACGTAGATGCCCACCTGGCCGATCTCGTCGTACTGGGAGCCGAAGGAGTACACGCTGTAGGCCATCCCGCGCTTCTCCCGTATCTCCTGGAAGAGGCGGGAGGAGGCCGAGCCGCCGAGGATCGCGTCGAGCACGGAGGCGGCGTAGCGGCGCGGATCGGAGCGCGCGAGCCCCGGGCCGGCGAGCACGACGTGGTACTGCTCGGTGCGCTTGCGCAGGAAGCGCAGGGACGGCTTGCCGACGCGGTTGACGGGCCGGCGCTCGAGGCCGGGCCGGCGGCCACGCTTCGGACGCCGCGCGGCGAGCAGCTCGACCAGGCGGCCGTGGTCGACGTTGCCCGCGGCCGCGAGCACGACGTTCGGGCCGACGTACGAGGCGGCGTGGTAGTCGGCGATCGTCCGCCGGCTGACCCGCGCGATGACGTCGGCGGAGCCGATCACCGGCCGGCCGATCGGATGCGCGCCGAAGACCGCCTGGGCGGCGAGATCGTGCACGAGGTCCTGCGGGTTGTCCTCGACCATCGCGATCTCCTCGAGGATCACCTCGCGCTCCGAGTCGAGGTCGGTGAACGTCGGCACGAAGACCATGTCGGCCATCGCGTCGAGCGCCGGCTCGAGGTGGTCATCGGGAATCCGTGTGTAGACAACGGTCGTGTCCCGCGACGTGGCCGCGTTCAACTCGCCGCCCATCGCGTCGAACATCTCCGCGATCCGGAGCGCGTCGTAGCGCTTCGAGCCCTTGAACACGAGGTGCTCGATGAAGTGCGAGAGCCCCGCGCGCGCATTCGTCTCGTCGCGCGAGCCGACCCCGATCCACAGCCCGAGCGCGATCGAGCGGACGCCGTCGATGCGCTCGCTGATCACCCGTTCGCCGCCGGGGAGGGTCGTCAGCTCGTGCCTCATCGAGCGGATCCTACGTGCGATCGCCGACACGAGCCGACCGTGAGGGAGGGCGGCTCGCGCGCCGCCCGCCCT
>VGCB01000576.1 GCA_016870235.1 Actinomycetota bacterium
CTCTCGCCGGTTCGCGGAGCGTGCACGGTTCCGTGCCTCGTTGGCGACGATCGTCAACAGCCACGGCCGGAACGGCGCGCCCCGGCGGAAGCGGCCGAGTGCGCGGTGCGCCTTGACGAGCGCCTCCTGCGTCGCCTCCTCGGCGTCGGCGGCATTGCGGGTGATCAGGTACGCGGCGCGGAAAGCAAGCTCCTGGTGCGGCCGGACGAGCTCCGCGAAGGCGTGACCGTCGCCGCGGCGCGCGCGGTCGACGAGGCCCTCTTCGGTCGGCGGCGACACCGCCACTTCCCCGGTACACCGCTCGCGGTCGGCAGGTTCCATCCGTCGTCACTCCTCGCTCGGAGCGGCGGGAGCGACCGTTAGCGTACGGGCATGCTCCGCGCGACGCGACCCGGCGCCGACTCGTGAGCGACCTCGTCGACTGGGCACGAGAGCTGCAGGCGATCGCCCAGAGCGGGCTCACGTACACCGACAACCCGTACGAGCGCGAGCGGTTCGCGGCCGTCCAGGCCGTAGCGGCGAGGATCGCGGCGGCCGCGGGCGGCGAGCACGAGACCGAGCTGCACGATCGCTTCGCGAGCGAGTACGGCTACGGGACGCCGAAGGTCGACGTCCGCGGCGTCGTCGTCGACGACGGCCGCCTGCTGCTCGTGCGCGAGGTCGGCGACACCCGCTGGACGCTGCCCGGCGGCTGGGCGGACGTCGGTCACTCGCCCGCGAGTGCCGTCGAGAAGGAGGTGCGCGAGGAGGCGGGGATCGAGTCGGTCGCCGTTCGCGTCCTCGCCGTGCTCGACCGCGACTTCCGCGGCCGCGCCCGGTTCCCCGCGCACGCGTACAAGCTGTACGTGCAGTGCAGGCTGACCGGGGCAGCGGCTCCGCGCGGCGACGGGCTCGAGACCGAGTCTGCCGCGTTCTTCCCGGTCGCCGGGCTTCCCGAGCTGTCGGTCAAGAGCCCGCTCGAGCACGTCGAGCGCGTCCTCCCGATCGCCCTCGACCCGAGCCGGCCCGCCGCGATCGACTGAGGAGCGCCAGATCCAGGCCGCTATCCTCGGCCGCGGCCGTCGACCGCGGGCTCGACGGCGAGGGAAGACCGCGACGAAAGCGAGACGAGCGAATGGCGAAGCGCATACTCGTGACCGGTGGAGCAGGGTTTCTCGGCTCGCACCTCTGCGAGCGCCTGCTGGACGAGGGGCACGACGTCCTCTGCGTCGACAACTACTTCACCGGGACGAAGCGGAACCTGGACGCGCTCGTCGGGCACCCGCACTTCGAGGTGATGCGCCACGACGTCACCTTCCCGCTGTACGTCGAGGTCGACGAGATCTACAACCTCGCGTGCCCCGCCTCGCCCGTCCACTACCAGCACGACCCCGTGCAGACGACGAAGACGAGCGTGCACGGCGCGATCAACATGCTCGGCCTCGCGAAACGGACGCGCGCGAAGATCTTCCAGGCTTCGACGAGCGAGGTGTACGGCGACCCCCAGGTGCACCCGCAGCCGGAGAGCTACCAGGGCAACGTCAACCCGATCGGGCCGCGCGCCTGCTACGACGAGGGGAAGCGCTGCGCGGAGACGCTGTTCTTCGACTACCACCGCCAGCTCGGCGTGCGGATCCGCGTCGCCCGGATCTTCAACACGTACGGCCCGCGGATGCACCCCGACGACGGCCGCGTCGTCTCGAACTTCGTCGTGCAGGCGCTCCGCGGCGATCCGATCACGATCTACGGCGACGGCAAGCAGACGCGGTCGTTCTGCTACGTCGACGACCTGATCGAGGGCTTCGTCCGGTTGATGGCGGCGCCGGACGAGGTCACGGGCCCGATCAACCTCGGCAACCCCGGGGAGTTCACGATCCGGGAGCTCGCGGACAAGGTGATCGAGCTGACGAACTCCTCGTCGAAGATCGTACGCAAGCCCGTGCCGATCGACGACCCGCGCCAGCGGCAGCCCGACATCCGGCTCGCGAAGAAGGTGCTGGGCTGGAAGCCGACCGTGCCGCTCGAGAAGGGCCTCGAGCGGACGATCGCCTACTTCGACCGGCTGCTCTCGACCGGCTGAGGTCGGTCGACGGCGCACGCCTCGAGCCGCGCGAGGCGTGAGAGCGCCGTGCGGTTCCGGGCGACGAGCCGGTAGGCCGCCTCCGTGGCGCGCGGGAGCGCAGCCGC
>VGCB01000577.1 GCA_016870235.1 Actinomycetota bacterium
AGCGCGCGCTCGAGCGCGAGATCCGGCCGACCGTCGAGTCCGGCGTCCCGGGCGTCGAGGTGCTCGCGGTCGAGCTGCTGTCGCCGGCGCGCTTCTGCGTGTTCATCGACCACCCGGCGGGGGTCGACCATGCGCTCTGCGCGCGGGTCACGCATCTGCTCGACCGGTTCCGGGAGCAGTTCACGGTCGACGTCTCCTCTCCCGGCCCGGAGCGTCCCGTTCGGCGGGCGGAGCACTTCCGCCGGGCCGTCGGCGCTCCCGTGCAGCTGCGGACGAGCACCGAGATCGCAGGCAAGAAGCGTTTTCGCGGCGCCGTCGTCGGTGCCGACGACACGGGCGTGACCGTCGACACGCACGACGGGCCGCTCACGATCCCGTACGACGCGATCGTGCGGGGCAACCTGATCGACGAGGGAGTAGGTGGAGCATGAGCCAGGAGATCATCGAGGGGATCCGGACGATCGAGCGCGAGAAGGGGATCGAGGCGGGCACGCTCGTCGCGGCCCTCGAGGACGCGCTTCTCGCGGCCTACAAGAAGACCCCTGGCGCGGCGCGCCACGCCGAGGTCATCCTCGACGAAGAGGGCGAGTTCCGCGTCTTCGCGATCGAGCTCCCCGCCGACCTCGAGGAGCAACTGCTCGACGAGGCGATGGAGGCGAAGATCGAGGAGCTGGAGAAGATCGAGGAGGAGACGGGCGAGCGCCAGCACACGCTGATCAACATCGACGAGCTGGAGATCGACTGGTCGCAGGTCGAGGAGGAGCAGATGTCGCGGAGTGACGTGACTCCGCACGACTTCGGCCGGATCGCGGCGATGACCGCGAAGCAGGTGATCCAGCAGCGGATCCGCGAGGCGGAGCGCGCGATGATGTACGACGAGTACATCGATCGCCAGGGCGAGGTCGTCACGGGCATCGTGCAGCAGGCGGGCGACCGCAACAACGTGCTCGTCGACCTCGGCAAGGTCGAGGCGCTGCTGCCGCGCTCCGAGCAGGTCGACGGCGAGCGCTACGAGCAGGGGGCGCGCATCAAGGCGGTCATCGTCGAGGTGCGCTCCGGCACGAAGGGACCTCAGGTGATCCTCTCCCGGCGCGACCCGCGGCTGATCGAGACGCTGTTCGAGCTCGAGGTGCCCGAGATCGCGGACGGGCTCGTCGAGATCCGCGGTGTGGCGCGCGAGCCGGGCTATCGCTCGAAGATCGCGGTCGAGTCGCACGTCCAGGGCGTCGACCCGGTCGGCGCGTGCGTGGGCCCGCGCGGCTCGCGCGTCCGCATGGTCGTGTCCGAGCTCCGCGGCGAGAAGATCGACATCATCCCGTGGAACACCGAGCCGGCGCGCTTCGTCGCCAAGGCCCTGTCGCCGGCCCGCGTGCGCGAGGTCTACATCGACGACGACACGCGCGAGGCGACCGTCGTCGTCCCCGACGACCAGCTCGCGCTCGCGATCGGCAAGGAGGGGTTGAACGCGCGCCTCGCGGCGCGCCTGACCGGCTGGAAGGTCGACATCAAGTCCGACAGCGAGTTCGCCGAGGAGGAGGCGCAGGCCGCCTTCGCCGGGGAGGCCGAGGAGGAGGGCGAGTTCTCCGGCCGCTGCTCGGCCATCCTCTCGAACGGGAAGCGCTGTCCGAACGCGGCGCTGCCGGGAACGCACTACTGCGGCGTCCCCGCGCATCAGGCCCTCGTCGGTCAGGGGCCGCCGCGGGTGGTCGCCGTCGTGCCCGACGACGCGCCGGACGTCGAGGACGAGGTCGCCGTGGCGGTTGCCGCTGCCGACGTCGAGGAGAGGACCGAAGCTGCCGCAGAGCCGGTCGCGGTGGCGGACGACGCCGCTGCGGACGAGCGGGAGGAGTCCTGACGCGGAGCCGATCCGGACGTGCGTCGGGTGCGGAGCACGGGCTCCGCAGGGCGATCTTCTCCGGTTCGTGGCCGCGAACGGGCGCCTCGTCGCCGGCCGTGCCCTGCCCGGGCGCGGCGCCTACACGTGCCGGCGACTCGCCTGCTTCGAGCGCGCGGTCGCGCACCGCGGCTTCAGCCGCGTCCTCCGGCGGACGGTCGAGGTCGATCCGGAGCTCGCCCACCTTTACACTGCATGCTGATGGCTGACGGACCGAACAGACCGAACCGACCGATCCGGCCGCGCGGCGGCCCTGCCGGCCGCAAGCGC
>VGCB01000578.1 GCA_016870235.1 Actinomycetota bacterium
CGGCACGCGCCGGCGCCGGCGTCACGTACGGCGGCCAGGCCGTCCTCGAGGGCGTGATGATGCGAAGCCCCTCGTGCTGGGCGGTGGCGGTGCGGACCCCGAGCGGGACGATCGCCGAGGTCGTGCGCGACGTCAAGTCGCCGCAGCGCAAGCGCCTCTGGCGTCTCCCCGTCCTGCGCGGCGTCGTCGCGCTCGGCGAGTCGCTCGCGATCGGGTTCCGCGCGCTCGCGATCTCCGCCAATTACGCGGCGCAGCTTCCGCCGGCGGAGGGCGACGACGACGCGGACAGGCCTGCCGAGCCGGTCCAGACCGAGATCCCGAAGGGTGCCATCATCGCGTCGTTCACGATCGCGATCGTGTTCGCGCTGAGCCTGTTCAAGGTCGGCCCGGCGGTGCTGACGAACCTCCTGCCGATCGAGCAGGCCGGGTGGTTCGTGATCGTCGAGGGGCTGATCCGGGTCGCCGTGCTCGTGGCCTACGTCGGGTTGATCGGGCTCGTCCCCGACCTCCGGCGGGTGTTCCAGTACCACGGCGCCGAGCACAAGGCGATCAACGCGCTCGAGGACGGGGCGGAGCTCGAGCCCGAGGTCGTGCAGAAGTACAGCTTGATTCATCCGCGTTGCGGAACGGCCTTCTTGCTCTACGTGATGGTGATCGGCATCTTCGTCTTCGCGCTCGTCGGCAAGCCGGCCTGGTACTGGCTCATCCTCAGCCGGATCCTGCTCCTGCCCGTGATCGCCGGGCTCGCCTACGAGGTGATCCGCTTCGCCGGGAAGCACCGGCGGAATGCGTTCCTGATGGCGCTTCTCGCCCCCGGGCTCTGGCTGCAGCGGCTGACGACGCGCGAGCCGACGCTCGACCAGGTCGAGGTCGCGATCCGGTCGCTCCGCGAGGTTCGCGAGCGCGAGCTCGCGCAGGGCCACGACCCGCGCGTCGAGGTCATGGCCTGACGGCCGCCGCCGCGGCCCTCGCGTGTGTTTGGATAGAGGAGAGATGCCGCGCATCGTCCGTGAGGCCGACCTGACCTGGGAGGGAAGCTCCGCCAAGGGGACGGGGACGTTCACGGCCGCCACGTCGGGGGCGTTCGCCGGTCTTCCCTACACCGAGCCGACCCGCGTCTTCCAGCCCGAGGGGCATACGAGCCCCGAGGAGCTTCTCGCGGCCGCGCACGGCGGCTGCTTCACGATGGCGCTCGCCGCCGAGCTGACGAAGGCGCGGACGCCGCCCGACCGCCTCGACGTCCGCTGCACGGTCACGATGGACGAGGTCGAGGGCCTCGGACACCAGATCGTCCACTCGCACATCGAAGCCCAAGGCCGCGTCCCGGGAGCGGACGCTCCCGCTTTCCGCGCCGCCGCGGACGCCGCCGACGCGGGCTGCCCCTTCTCGCGGCTGCTCCGCGCGACTGCAGAGGTCACCGTCACCGCAACGCTCGTCGAGACAACGGGAGGTTGAGCATGGCCACGGATCGCACCGCGAACGTCACCTGGGAGGGAACGCTGTTCGAGGGCAGCGGCACGATCGAGCAGGTCGGCAGCGGCGCCTTCGGCCCGCTGCCCGTCAGCTGGCCGTCGCGGGCCGAGGAGCCGAACGGGAAGACGAGCCCGGAGGAGCTGATCGCGGCCGCCTGGGCGTCCTGCTACTCGATGGCCTTCTCCGCGGCGCTCGGCCGCAACGAGACGCCGCCGGAGCGGCTCCAGACGTCGGTGACCGTCACCTTCCAGCCGGGCGAGGGGATCATCCGCGGCGCGATCTCCGTGCGCGGCACCGTGCCGGGCATCGACGCGGCGAAGTTCCAGGAGCTCGCCGAGGGCGCGAAGGCCGGCTGCCCCGTCTCCAAGGCCCTCGCCGGCGTGCCCGAGGTGACGCTGGAAGCGGTGCTCGGTTGATTGCATGCCTGGCCGTTTCTCTCGCGCGTCCGGTGGGTCGAGGGACCGAGGTACCAGACGCGCGCACACCCGGATCCTGAAGCCAGGGAACGGGGTTCCCCTTGGGAACCCCTCCTCGTGTTCTGAATGGATGGGGCGTCGGGTGTTCGCGGGCCGTCCGACTGAAGTCGGACGGGGGGAGAAACGCGGATCGCCCCCCCCTGGGGCTCCCGCGTCTGGCTTCAGCCTGGATCCACCGTTGGTGGTGGTGGGTTCTGTCCGGTGGTGGGGTGAG
>VGCB01000579.1 GCA_016870235.1 Actinomycetota bacterium
CGGCGCGCCGTCGCTGGGCCGCGTACGTCGTCGGCGGCGGCCTCGCGGTCGCCGTCGTGACGCTGGTGCCGTTCGTCTTCACCCCGTTCACCGACGTCGTGTCGGTGTCGCAGGGCCGGCGCCTCGTGGGCTTCTTCCCGTTCCCGTTCGCGGTCGCGGGCGGCGCGGCCGTGCTCGCGGCGCTCCTAGGGCCGCGGCTCCTGCTCCTCGTCGCGCTCGCGGCCGGCATCGTCTTGCGGATCTTCGTCCCCGGCGACTTCGGCTACCGGCTCGAGACGGGCGGCCCTGCGTGGCTGACGTGGTTCTCGGTCGCGGCGCTCGTCGGCGCGCTCGTCTGGGCCTTCGCCGTGCGGCGGACACGCGAGCGCGCGGCCCTGCTCGCGGTCGTCCTCCTCGTCGTCCCGACCGTCGTCGCCTCGCTCGCGGACTGGTCGCCGTCGCCCGCCCGGCCCCCCGTGCCTCTCTCCGACGCGCTCGTCGCCGCGGTCGCCGACGAGGTGCCCGTGGGAGACGTCGTCTACGGCCCGCCGGAGTCGAGCTACCGTCTCGCCGCGCTCGTGCCCGTGCGGATCTGCGTGGCGCCGTTCGGCCACGTCGCCGACTCGAAGCGCAACCGCCCGCTCGAGCGCGTCCGCGAGTTCCGGCGCTTCATCCGCACCGTCGACGTCTCGATCGCGGAGAGGTGCGGCGCCCGGTGGCTGCTGATCGACCGCCAGCGGTTCCCGTCGCACGACTCGGGCCGCGGGCAGGCGGTCTTCCGCGACAAGCGCTGGACGCTGATGCGGCTCGGCCCCTGAGAGCCGCTGAGAGACTGCGCGGTTACCATCGCCGTGCGTGAAGGTGCTGCTCGTGAGCTTCTACTTCCCGCCCGCCGGCGGCGGGGGGGTGCAGCGGCCCTTGAAGCTCGCACAGATCCTGCCTGCCCTCGGCGTCGAGACCCACGTCCTCGCCCCGGACGACCCACGCTGGATGCATCGCGACGAGGAGGCGCGCGTCCCGACCCAGGCGTGGGTGCACCGCGCCCGCTACCTCGGCCCGCCCGGCGGCAAGCCGGCCGATGTGCTTCGCGGCAAGGAGGGGGTCGCCCGGGTCGCCACGCAGGCGCAGCTCGTCGGGCGCCGGCTCCTCGTCCCGGACGAGAACGTGACCTGGAACCTGACGGCGATCCCGGCCGCGATCCGGCTCGTGCGCGAGCACGGGATCGACGTCGTCCTCACGACGTCGCCGCCGCCCTCCGCCCACCTCGTCGGCGCCGCGGTCAAGCGCGCGACCGGCGCCGCGTGGGTCGCCGACCTCCGGGACTCCCTCGTCGCGCACGTCCACCGGCGGGCCGACAGCGTCGCCACGCGAGCGAAGCTTCGGCTGCACGAGCAGGTCGCGCGCACCGTCGCCGCCCGCGCCGACGCGATCACCTGCGTCGCCGACTTCATCGCCGAGGAGATGCGCGCGCTGGAGCCGAAGGGCGCCCTCCACACGATCCCGAACGGCTGCGACTTCGACGACGTCGCCGGCCTCGACTACCGCCGCGGCGAGCGGATGCGGATCACGCACGCAGGGAGCTTCTTCGGCAAGCGCGACCCGCGGCCGTTCCTGCAGGCGCTCCACGACTCGGGTCGCGACGTCGTCGCCCGGTTCCTCGGCGACTTCCGGGCAAGCGACTGCGCGTGGGCGGAGAAGCTGGGCCTCGCCGATCGGCTGGAGCTCGTCCCGCACGTCCCCCGGGGCGAGTCGCTCGCGCTCCAGCGCGCGTCCGAAGCGCTCCTCCTGCTGATCCCCGAGTCCGGCGGCCGCGGCCGGGGCATTCTCTCCGGCAAGGTGTTCGAGTACATCGCGGTCGGCCGCCCGATCCTCGCTGCCGTGCCTCCCGACGGTGCGGCCGCGGAGCTGATCCGGGAGACGGGGGCCGGCATCGTCGCGGCTCCGGACGACGTCGGCGCGCTCCGGGAGGCGATCGAGGAGCTCCACGACCGGTTCCTCGCAGACGACCTCCGGGACGTGGCGCTGACCGAGGAGTGGCGGCGGAAGCTCTCCCGCCGAGCGCGGGTGGAGGCGACTGCGAAGGTGCTGGAGTCGGTCGCGTGACCGACGTCACCGCCTTCTCGGGCCCGCCGCCGCGGGTGCGGGCGACGCGGCCGGTCCGCGCCGC
>VGCB01000580.1 GCA_016870235.1 Actinomycetota bacterium
GGCGGCAGCGAGCGGGACGAGCTTGCCGACGAGCTTCAGCAGCCCGCCCGAGCCGCCCTTCTTCAGCCGGCGGCGCAGGACGCGAAGGACGATCCAGCCGATGAGCGCGTTGCGACGGGAGACCACGACGGGAGCCTACTACGCCGTCGCGCTCCCCGCCTCACCGCTTGCGTGCGATGTGGATCGGCCTTCCGAGCGCGACGAGCCCCGCCTCCTTGATCGCCTCCGAGAGCGTCGGGTGGGGCGCGATGCCGTCGGCGACCGTCTCGACCGTCGACTCCGCGTCGATGGCGACGACCCCGGCCTCGATCAGATCGGTGGCGTGGGGGCCGACGATGACGAGGCCGACGAGCTCCCCGTAGGCCGTCTCGTGGATCGACTTGACCCAGCCGGTCGTCTCACCGGTCATCACCGCCCGAGCATTCGCAGCCCAGGGGAACCGTCCGACGGCGATCCCGTCGCCGTAGCGATTGCGCGCCTGCTGCTCCGTCAGGCCGACGGCCGCGATCTCCGGGTCGGTGTAGATCGGGCGCGGCACCGCGGGCTCGCCGAGCGACGACGCGTGCCCCATCGCGTTCTCGGCTGCGATCTCGCCCTCGCGGAACGCGGTGTGCGCGAGCTGCCACCGGCCGGCGACGTCACCGCACGCGTACACGTTGGCGGCGGACGTCCGCATACGGTCGTCGGTCGCGATCCCGCTTCTCGGATCGCCGGTGACCCCGATCGCCTCGAGCCCGAGCTCCTGCACGACGGGCGCGCGGCCGACCGCGACGAGGATCAGGTCCGCCTCGATCCGCTCGCCGCTCTCGAGCGTGGCGACGACCGCCGTGCCGGTGTCCTCCACCGAGCTGCACCGGCTCCCCAGATGGAGGGCGATCCCGCGGCGCTTGAAGGCCTTCTCGAGCTCCTTGCCGGCGTCCGCGTCCTCCTGCGCGATCAGCGACGGCAGCATCTCGACGATCGAGACCTCGGACCCGAACCGCTGGAAGATCGAGGCGAACTCGCAGCCGATGATCCCTCCGCCGAGGACTGCGAGCCGGCGCGGCACCTCCGTCAGCGCGAGGAGCCCGGTCGAGTCGACGCAGCGCGGGCCGTCGAGCCCCGGGATCGGCGGCCGGACCGGGTACGAGCCGGTCGCCACGATCGCGCTGCGGAAGGTGATCGTCTCGCCGCCGTCGACCTGCAACGTCGTCGGCCCGGTGAAGCGGCCGTGCCCGTTGACCCACTCGACCCCGTTCGCCTTGAACAGCATCTTGATCCCGCCGGTCATCTGCGTGACGACCTCGTCCTTGAAGGCGGCGGCGCGCGGGAAGTCGAGCCGTACCCCGCTCGTCTCGACGCCGAAGGTCGCGTTCAGCTCGGTCCCGGCATGGAGTGCGTGGGCGGTCTGCACCCACGCCTTCGTCGGGATGCACCCCACGCGGAGGCAGGTGCCGCCGAGCGCCGGTTCGCGCTCGACGCAGACGACCCTGCCGCCGAGCTGGGCCGCGCGGATCGCGGCGGTGTAGCCGGCGGGGCCTCCGCCGAGGACGAGGACGTCACACTCCACTGGGACACTCCACTGGGATCGCCTTTCCGGATGCGGGCACGGCCCGCGCTTCGCTCGAGTTCCAGCAGGAGTGTTGCAGAGGAGCCGCTGGGAGCGGCCGACCGGCTAGCCGACGGGGAGCGTTCGCAGCATCACGAGCGTCTGCTCGTTCTCGCGCACGCGCTCGAAGCCCCGCCGCTCGTAGAGCGCGATCGCCCCGGCGTTCTGACGGTCGACCGCGAGGGAGAGCCCCGGCCGTCCCTCCCCGCGCGCCCGGTCGACGAGCGCGTCGAGGAGCGCGGAGCCGACCCCCTTCCCGCGCGCGCTCGGCACCACCCCGATCGCGAGCTCCGGGGTCGCCTCGTCGACGAAGCCGTACCCGGGCGTCGCCGCGGAGAAGACGCGATACCACGCGGCGCCGACGGGAAACCCCTCGACGACGGCGACGACCGCCGTGTCCCCACGCCTGCCGAAGCCCTTCGAGTAAAGCGCCACGGGGCCCGGGCCCTCGCCCGGCGAGCGCTCCTTCCAGTAGTAGGCGTGGTGGAGCATGTCGCGCAGGAACCGCTGGTCGCGCGGTCCGCCGCGACGGACGATGACCGGAGGCTGCGCGACG
>VGCB01000581.1 GCA_016870235.1 Actinomycetota bacterium
GTCTCCTGGGGCTCTGCCTACCCGGAGCGCCGTCCCGACCTCGTCCGGAGGGCGCACGACGAGATCACGGCGCTCGTCGAGGCGGGCACCGTACGGCCGGTGATCCCGAAGGTGTGGGACGTGTCCGAGCTGCCGCAAGCGGTGCAGGCGCTCGCGGACGGCGAGACGGTCGGCAAGGCCGTCGTCAGCTGGTAGCGAGCGGCGGCTGACCGGCACGCGACCCGCCCTTCGGCCCGCGAGTCGGGACTGAACGCGAAGAGCGCAGACCGGAGAGCCCGGCCCCCCGGGCCGGGAGCGAGCGCCTCGAGCCGGGATCCCGGGCTCGACCGAGGCTGTCTCGTATGCTACAAGACGATTTAGGCATGCCTAAAGATCGACTGACACGGCGCGAGGTGCTTGCCGCAGCTGCCCCGCTGGCAGTGGTGCCGGTCGCCGCGCTCGTAGTGGGGGAGGGTGGGTCGGCTGCGGTCGGTCATGGCTCCCGCGACGGGCTGATCGGTCACGGGCAGATGATCGGCGAGGCCGTGCCTGCCCCCGGGGCGCCCGGGGAGCTGGACGCGCTTCTGTATCCGCCGACTCCCCAGCGATATGCGCCGGGTCGAGTGCGGGAGTACCGGCTGCTGGCGTCCGATCGCGAGCTGGAGGTCGCGAAGGGGGTCTTTTTCAACGCCTGGACGTACAACGGCACGGCACCGGGGCCCGTGATCCGTGCGACCGAGGACGATCTGCTCAGGGTCGAGTTTGCGAACGGGAGCGCGCATCCGCACACGATCCACTTCCACGGCATCCATCCGGCGAACATGGACGGCGTGTTCGAGGTCGTCCAGCCCGGCGGCTCCTTCACATACGAGTTCCCCGCTCGACCGGCCGGTGTCCACCTCTACCACTGCCACACGGCTCCGCTGAAGAAGCACATTCACAAGGGGTTGTACGGCGCGTTCATCGTCGATCCGAGGACGCCGCGGCGGCCGGCGCAGGAGCTCGTGATGGTGATGAACGGCTTCGACACCGACGGCGATGGCGGCAACAACTTCTACACCGTGAACGGAAAGGCGTTCTACTACGCCAAGTACCCGATCCGCGTGCGTCGCGACCAGACCGTCCGGATCTACCTGGTCAACCTGACCGAGTTCGACCTGATCAACTCGTTCCACCTGCACGGCGACATGTTCCGGTACTACCCCACGGGCACCGGGGAGGCGTACGAGTACACGGACACGGTCATGCTCTGCCAGGGTCAGCGCGGGATCATCGAGATCGACTTCGCGCACACCGGACAGTTCATGTTCCACGCGCATCAGTCCGAGTTCACCGAGCTCGGATGGATGGGCTTCTTCGACGTCGTCGACACCAACGCGGCGATCCGGCCCGCATCGGCGCTCGTGTGCGACCCCGACCCGCCCGTCGCGGCCTGATGGAGTCGAGCGGCGCCACCGAGGACATCCGCGGCCGGAGAGTGGTTCGCTGGCGCCTGTGGGCGCTCGCTCCGATCATGCTCCTCGTCGGCGCGATCGCGGTGTTCTCGACGAGCGGCGGCTCGCTCGTCGATCTCGTCGGCACGAATCCGCCCCCGGCCGACGAGGTCGACATCACGCGGGTCGTCTTCGCCCCCGGCGAGATCCGCGTCCACGTGCGAAACCCGCAGCCCGAGGCGTTGACGATCGCGTCGGTCACCGTCGACGACGCGATCGTCAACTTCACGGCCGACGGGCCGACGAAGCTCGGACGGCTCGACGCGACGACGCTTGTCGTGCCCTTCGCATGGGTCGCCGACGACCCCTACGTCGTCGGCGTGACCACCTCCACCGGGATCGAGACCGCCCACGAGATCCCCGCCGCCGTCGAGACGCCGACGCCGACCGCGAGCGGATTCGGCGGCTATGCGTTGATCGGCTTCCTCGTCGGCGTCGTCCCCGTCGCGCTCGGTCTCGCCTGGCTGCCCTCACTGCGTCGCGCCGACGCGCGCTGGCTCGCCGCCTTCATGGCCCTGACGGCAGGCCTTCTGACCTTCCTCGCGATCGACGCGCTCTCGGAGGCGCTCGAGCTCCAGGGGGCGCTCCCGAGCTCGCTGCAGGGACCGGGGCTGATCCTCGTCGGCGTCGCCACGAGCTACCTCGGCCTCACCTGGATCTCGCACCGGTTC
>VGCB01000582.1 GCA_016870235.1 Actinomycetota bacterium
CGGCCGGGTGCCGCTCGACGAGGCCGCGCTCCTCGGCTGCGCCGCGCTCACCGGCGTCGGTGCCGTGCTCTTCGCCGCGCGGATGGCCGCCGGCGCGAGCGCACTCGTCGTCGGCGCAGGCGGCGTCGGCCTCTTCGCGGTCCAGGGGGCGCTGATCGCGGGGGCCGAGGTCGTCGTCGCCGCCGACCCGGTCGCGGAGCGCCGGCAGCAGGCCCTCGCGCTCGGCGCGACCCATGCGGGGCACCCGGACGAGATCGAGACGCTTGTCCGCGAGGTCGCTCCGGACGGCGTCGACTACGCCTTCGACGCCGTCGGCTCGGCTGCGACCGCCGTCATCGCGCTCGCGCTGACGCGGAGCCACGGCACGGTCGTGCTCGTCGGGATCCCGCCCGTGGGGACGCGCCTCGACCTCGACCCGGCTCTCTTCCTCCGGCGGGAGAAGTGGCTGACCGGGACCATGTACGGGTCGGAGGATCCCGCGGTCGCGCTCCCGATCCTGCTCGACCACGTCGCCGCCGGGCGCCTCGTGCTGCGCCCGCTGCTCGGGCGCTCGTTCGCCCTCGACGACGTGAACGCCGCGGTCGCCCACTCGCTCGCGGGCGCCCCCGGCCGGGCGATCGTCCGACCGGGAGTATCGTCCCCGACGTGACGCCCGACGCGGAGGCCCGGGCGACGGCGTCGACCACCGGACAGCGACCAGCCACGGGCCGCGGGAGGCGTGAACAGATGACGATCGTCGAGCAGCGGGACTACCACGTCCACACCGGGCGGCTGCCCGAGGTGGTGAAGATGTACGAGACCGAGGGGATCCTGATCCAGCAGGAGGTGCTCGGCGGGTTCGTCGGCGCCTTCACGACCGAGATCGGAGCGCTCTCGACGTACACGTCGATGTGGCGCTACGACTCGTTCGCGGAGCGGGAGCAGCGGCGCGGCGCGCTGATGGCGCGGGACGACTGGAAGGCGTTCGCGGCACGGCTGCAGCCGCTCCTCCACACCCAGCAGAACCGGATCCTCGTGCCGACCTCGTTCTCGCCCGTCCGCTGAGATGGACGGCCGCCTCGAGGGCAAGGTCGCGATCGTCACGGGCGCGGCGCAGGGCATCGGCCGCGCGATCGCCGGTGGGCTCGCAGCCGAGGGCGCGCGCGTCGTCGTCGCCGACTTGCAGGGCGCCGAGGAGGCCGCGAGCGCGTACGAGGGCGGGCTCGGCCTGACCGTCGACGTGGCCGACGAGGCGGACGTGCGGCGGCTCGTGGACGAGACCGTCCGCGTGCTCGGCGGCGTCGACGTCCTCGTCAACAACGCCGGTCTCTACGCGACGCTGTCGATGCGCCCGTTCACCGAGATCCCGCTCGAGGAGTGGCGGCGCGTGATGGATGTGAACGTCGCCTCGATGTTCCTCACCTGTCGCGCGGTGGTGCCCGTGATGCGCAGCCGCGGCGGCGGCAAGATCGTCAACATCTCGTCCGGGACGCCCTTCCGCGGGGTGCCCTTCCTCCTCCACTACGTAACGAGCAAGGGCGCCATCGTCGCCTTCACCCGCGCGCTCGCGAAAGAGCTCGGCGCCGACGCCATCCTCGTCAACTGCGTCGCGCCGGGGTTCACGATGTCCGACGGTGTGCTCGGCCAGCCCGAGGTGATCGAGAGGCTGCAGGCGGTCTCCGTCGCGGCACGGACGATCCAGCGCGACCAGCTGCCCGAGGACGTCGTGGGCGCCGTCGTCTTCCTCTGCAGCGGCGAGGCCGGCTTCATCACCGGGCAGACGATGGTGATCGACGGCGGGCAGTTCTTTCATTGAGTGCCTGGCCGTTTCCGCGCGCGTCAGGTGGAGCGAGGGACCGACGTACCTGACGCGCGCGGAACCGGCCCCGCTCGAATAGGGCTGGGGCTCGGATGGAGCGATTCGTTTCCTGAAGCCAGGGGAACGAGGTTCCCCTTGGGAACCCCTCCTGCATTCGGATCCTGCATCTACCTTTCCGCGTCTGGCTTCAGCCAGACGCGTCCGTCGGGCGCCGGAGGAGGATGTCCCGTTCGCCGTGGAACTTGGTGGCGACGATCCCTGGTGCTCTATCTGGCAACAAGTATAGCAGTGGTGTTGAGCGGCTCCTTTCCGGGTGCGCGTTCGTTCTCAATTGCGGCGACGA
>VGCB01000583.1 GCA_016870235.1 Actinomycetota bacterium
GGGCCGGAGGAGGCGCTCGAGGCGGCGGCAGAGATCGGCTACCCGGCGCTCGTCCGCCCCTCGTACGTCCTCGGCGGCCGAGCGATGCGGGTCTGCTACACGGCCGACGAGCTCCGGGCGGCGATGGCCGCGGTCAGCGGGCCCGTCCTCGTCGACCGCTTCATCGAGAACGCGATCGAGATCGACGTGGACGCCCTCTGCGACGGCGAGGAGACGTACGTCGCCGCCGTGATGCAGCACGTGGAGGAGGCGGGAGTCCACTCCGGCGACTCGGCGTGCGTCCTGCCCGCGCAGTCGCTGACGCTCGCGAACGGCTTCGAGGTGGAGCACATCGTCCGCCGCCTCGCGCCCGCCCTCGGGGTCGTCGGGCTCCTCAACGTCCAGCTCGCGGTCGCCGAGGGCGTCGTCTACGTGCTCGAGGCGAACCCGAGGGCCTCGCGGACCGTGCCGTTCGCGAGCAAGGCGATCGGCATCAACCTGGTCGAGGTCGCCTGCAAGCTCGCCGCCGGCGCGACGCTGAGAGAGCTGCAGCTGCCGCCGCCGCGTCCGGCCGAGATCAGCGTCAAGGCCGCCGTGCTGCCCTTCGCGCGCTTCCCCGGCGCCGACCCGGTGCTCGGGCCGGAGATGCGCTCGACCGGCGAGGTGATGGCGAGCGCCACCGACCTCCCGACCGCCTTCGCGAAGGCAGAGCGAGCGGCGGGGCGGCCGCTGCCGTCGTCGGGGACGGCCTTCCTCTCGGTGCGCGACCTCGACAAGCCGAGCGTGGCGCCGATCGCGGCTGCCCTCGCCGGCCTGGGCTTCCAGCTCGTCGCAACCTCGGGAACGGCGCGGACGCTCCGCGAGGCCGGCCTCGAGGTCCAGGACGTGAGCAAGGTGGCGGAGGCGGCGTCCGACGACGAGACGGTCGTCGGGCTGATCCGCGGCGGGCGGTGCGACCTCGTGATCAACACGCCCCAGGGCTCGGGCGCGCGCGCAGACGGGTACCGCATCCGCGAGGCGGCCCTCGTCGCCCGCGTCCCCTGCATCACCACCGTCTCCGGCGCCGCCGCTGCCGTCCATGCGATCGCGAACGCGCGCGCCCAGTCGGCGCTGTCGCTGCAGGAGCGCATCGGCAGCGGGGTCGCCGAGCGCGACGGCTGAGGTGGCGGCAGCGAGGCGCGAGCGGCTGACGGTCGCCGGCCGGGAGACGGTCGGCCCGTACACGATCGTCCGGCTCGAGCGCGGCGGCCTGGACCCGGGCGACCCCGGCCAGTTCTTCATGGTCGAGGCGCCGGGACGCGTGCTGCCACGGCCCTTCTCGCTCTGTCTCGCCCCGCCCGGGGAGCTCGCGTTCCTGCTCGACCCGATCGGGCCGGGAACGCGGGCGATCTGCGCGCTCGAGCGCGGCGATCGCGTGCACGTGCTGGGCCCGCTCGGGAACGGCTACGACCTCGACGTGGCGCAGCCGCTCCTCGTCGGCGGCGGGATCGGGATCGCGCCGCTCCCGTACCTGTCGGAGCGCCTCGGCCGACCGCCCGCCCTGCTGGGCTTCCGCGACGCGACCTTCGCCGAGGCTGCCGCCCTCGTCCCGAACGCCGAGGTCGTGCTCGAGCCGACCTACGTCACGGAGGTGCTGCCCGCGGAGCCCGGCGACGTGCTCGCCTGCGGCCCCGAGCCGATGTTGGAGGCGGTGGCGCGGCGCGTGCCGGGCGCGCAGCTCGCCTGGGAGGCGCCGATGGCATGCGGCTACGGGGCCTGCTACGGCTGCGTGGTCGAGATCGACGGCCACATGCGACGCCTCTGCGTCGACGGGCCCGTCCTGCGAGCGGGACCCGCAGGGGCCGTCGAGGCGATGACGTGAGCGTCTCCATCCTCAACGCGTCCGGCTGCCTCGACGCCCTCGCCGCCCCGCACGTCGCCCGCACGCTCGACGCCTTCGTGACGAAGACGATCACGCCCGAGCCGCGCGAGGGCAACCCGGTTCCCCGCATCGCGGAGACCGAGCACGGCATGCTCAACTCGATCGGGCTGCAAGGGCCTGGAATCGACGCCTTCTGCGAGCACAACCTGCCCGCGCTGCTGGCCCTCGGCGTGCCGATCTGGGTCTCGGTCGGCGGCTTCTCCGCGTCCGACTACGCGTCGATCTGCGCCCGC
>VGCB01000584.1 GCA_016870235.1 Actinomycetota bacterium
CCCAACCCAGCTACCCTCACCCATCACCGGCGCCTCCTCGTAAACGCGGCTCTACCGCCACGACCACCGCGACGGCAACCCGCGCCAACTTACGAACAGAGGCGCCGGCACTCCATACGGTCTAGGCTCGCACGCATGAGGCCAGGACGCGCGGAAACGACACCGGCGGCGGCGCCCGACGAGACCGTCAAGCTCACGATCGGCCGCGCCGCCGGGCTCGTGGGCGCGCTGGCGCTCGTCATCGCGTGGGGGTCCGGCGCCGGAGCGCTCCCCGACGTCGGTCTCTGGCCCGACGTCCTCATCGTCGTCCTCGTCCTCTTCCCCCTCACCTTCTCGGTCGTCTGGTTGGCGCTGCCGCTCCGCGAGCTGCGCGGCCTCTTCCTGATCGCGATCGCGCTCGGCGCGCTCGCCTGGGCGTTCTCCGAGGCGGGGATGGACAACGCGTTCAACGCCGCGAAGCTCGCCGCCTACATGCTCGTCGGGTTCTGGTTCATGGAGCTCTTCGAGGTGCTGTGGTCGATTGCCGTCGTCGCCGCGATCATCCCGATCGTCGACGCGTTCTCGGTCTGGCGGGGGCCGACGAAGGTCGTGATCGAGCAGCAGCCCGGGATCTTCGACCAGATCTCGATCGCCTTCCGCATCTCCGGCGAAGATGCGACGTCGAAGATCGGCCCGCCCGACATCCTCTTCTTTGCCCTCTTCCTGGCCGCCGCGCAGCGCTTCCGCCTGCGTGTCGCAGCGACGTTCTTCAGCATGCTCGCGCTCCTCGGGATCACGGTCGCGATCACGGCGCCGGCGAACCGTGGACTCCCCGCGCTCCCCGCCGTGGCGCTCGGCTTCCTGATCCCGAACGCCGACCGGCTGTGGCAGGAGATCCGCGCGGCCCGAGGCGACCGCACGCACGCTCCGCGCCGGCGCTGACGCCGGCCGGGACGGACGTCAGCGGATGACGACGGGCGTGCCCGGCTTCGCAATCCGGGCGAGCCACTCGACGTCGCCGTTGGCGAGGCGGATGCATCCGTGCGAGGCGGCAGTGCCGAGCGGCGTCCGGAGGCTCCTGCCGCCGCGGCCGTGGATCGCGACGCGGCCGCGACCGAGCTCGGTGCGAATCACATTCGAGTGCAGCGCGAGCCGGAGGACCCAGGAACCGACGAAGCCACCCGGGTCCGTGCGCGTGTGATCGACCACGGCGGTGATGCCGCCCGGGGTCGGCGTGCTCGCCTTGCCGACGACGACGCGGATGCGCCTGACGACGACGCCCGCGCGGCGCACCGTCAGCGTCCGCTCCCCCCGTGAGATCTCGATCCGCCACGGCGTCCGCTCGAGCTTGACGTGGTTGGCGTTGACCCAGCCCGAGGTGCCGTTCGGGCGCCGGGGCAACAGCACACGGACGAACGTCGGCCGTCCGCGACTGTCCGTCCTCGCCTCGAGCACGAGAAGCCGAACGGGGCCGCCGCCGTCGCGCCAGGCCGTCGGAAGACGGTCGAACACCTGGCCCGCACCGGGTCGGCGTCGGACCGCCGACGGCGCCAGGATCCGCGCCACCGTCGTGGCCGTCCCCTGGAGCGCCGCAGCGTGCTCGCGAGCCGGGGACCCGTCCGTCGCTCCGGCCGCCGTCTGCGCCGCAACCGAGGACGTGGTGACGAGCCCAACGACGACGGCGATGAGTCGCCACGGTCTGGACGTCGCCGGGCTCCGCGCTGATCCCATCGCAGCAGTCTCGCAGACGGGTTGCGTCGAACGCGGATCGGCTCGGCACGAGCGCGCGCCGCCGGGGCGGCGCGCGCTCTTCGTCGTCCTCGGCCTCGAGACGATCCCGCCGCCTACCCCGTCACCGGCGGCGGCGGTTTCGGCGGTGCGAAGATCGGGACGAGCCGGAGCCGGCCTCCCGTCGTCATGACCGTCTTCGGCTCGATCACGATGCCCGCATCCCACGTGAGATCCGTCTCGTCGGCCACGAGCACCGTCTGCCGTGTCCGCCCGTCGACGGGCGAGGCGTCGGAGTTGGCGTCGTCGGGGATCCCCGCCGCGCGGAGCTTCGTGAAGCGCGTCCCCGTGGGATCGGGGTCGTCGGAGGTGACGTTGATCTCGCAGTCGACGGGACCGACGGGCGCCGTCTGGTCGAACCGCAT
>VGCB01000585.1 GCA_016870235.1 Actinomycetota bacterium
CGGCGTCGCCGACGGCCGCGGGCTCGTGGCAGCGCTCGCGCTCGGCGCCGACGGCGTGCTGCTCGGGACGCGGCTCGTCGCCTCGCTCGAGTCGTCGGCCCACGCTGCCTACAAGCAGGCGATCGTCTCCGCGGCGGCCGAGGACTGCGTGTCGACCGACATCTTCGAGATCGGCTGGCCGGGGCTGCCCGAGCGGGTCGTCCGCAACGCGACGGTCGACGCGTGGGAGACCGAGCCCGAGCCGCGGCTGCGACCCTCCGACCGGCCGGTCGAGCTCATCGCGTCGCGCCGGCTCGCGGACGGCTCGATCCTCGAGATCCCGCGCTGGTTCGTCGACACGCCGCACGAGGGCGACGAGGGCGCCGTCGAGGAGATGGCGCTCTACGCGGGCCCGTCGGCCGGGCTCGTCGAGGAGGTGCTTCCGGCTGCCGAGATCGTCCGCCGGATCGCGGCCGAGGCCGAGGCTGCGTGGGAGCGCCTCGGGGCCCTCCGGCGGGAGTGAGTCGCCCCGGGGGCGCCGCGACGCGTGGAGGCGGACGTCCGAGGCCGTGGCGTCGATCGGGCAGACCCGGCGACACCCCGCTTGACATGTCACCGGTCCGCGTGGAAGCCTCACCGGGTGACGACCTCGAGGCTCCCGGCCGACCTGCGAACGCTGCCCGCGATCCTGGAGCTCCGGGCCGCGGCGCAGGGGGACAGGCCGTTCCTGACCGTCGGCGGCACGCGGCGCAGCTTCGCTGAGATGCGCGACGCGATCGCGCGGCGCGCGGCCGCCTTCGCAGCGGCCGGCGTGCAGGCGGGTGACCGGGTCGCGATCGTCTCCGAGAACCGGCTCGAGGTGCTCGACGCGTGGTTCGCCTCGGCGTGGCTCGGTGCGATCCTCGTCCCCGTCAACACCGCGACGCGAGGGCTGCAGCTCGAGCACGTGCTGACGAACTCGGGCCCGCGCGTGCTCGCGCTGGAGGCGGAGTTCCTGCCGCATCTCGAGGTGCTCGGCACCGTCCCGGACGAGCTCGAGCGGCTCTGGGCGCTCGATCCGGTGGACACCGCCACGTGGCGCGGGCTCCCGGTCGAGCCGTTCCCCGAGCTCGCGGAGCCCGTGCCGGCGGCTCCCGTCGGCCCCGGTGACGCCGTCTCGATCCTCTACACGTCGGGCACGACCGGGCCGTCGAAGGGGGTCGTGTGCCCGCAGGCGCAGTTCTACTGGTGGGCGCTGAGCACGGCCGCGGTCATCGACGGGCTCTCGGCCGACGACGTCCTCTACACCTGTCTGCCGCTCTTCCACACGAATGCGCTGAACGCGTGCATGCAGGCGCTCGTGCACGGGGCGCAGTTCGTCGTCGGCCCTCGGTTCTCGGCGTCGCGCTTCTGGGACAGGGTCGTCGAGGCCGATGCGACCGTCACCTACTTGCTCGGCGCGATGGTCTCGATCCTCTCGAAGACGCCGGCGTGCGAAGCCGAGAAGCAGCATCGGGTCAGAGTGGCTCTCGCGCCCGCGACGCCGACGGAGCTGCACGAGCTGTTCCGCGACCGCTTCCGGATGATCCTCCGCGACGGATTCGGGATGACCGAGACGAACGCGGTGATCGGCGCGCTCGACGGCAAGCAGCGGCCCGGGACGATGGGCTATGCGATGCCCGGCTACGAGATCAGGGTCGTGGACGAGAACGACGAGGTGGTGCCGGACGGCACGCCCGGCGAGCTCGTGATGCGCGCCGACGAGCCGTATGCGTTCGCGTCCGGCTACTGGCGCATGCCCGAGCAGACGGTCGAGAGCTGGCGCAACCTGTGGTTCCATTCGGGCGATCGGGCGGTGCGCGAGGAGGACGGGTCGTTCCGGTTCCTCGATCGGATGAAGGACGCGATCCGGCGCCGCGGTGAGAACATCTCGGCCTGGGAGGTCGAGCAGGTGCTGCAGTCGCATCCCGACGTTGCCGCCGCCGCCGCGATCCCCGTTCCCTCCGAGCTGGCCGAGGACGAGGTGATGGCTGTCGTCGTTCCCCGCGAGGGCGCCGTCCTCGACTACGAGGAGTTGATCCGTCACTGCGAGCCGCGCCTGGCCTACTTCGCCGTCCCGCGCTATCTCGAGGTCGCCGAGGCGCTGCCGCTGACGCCGAACGGGAAGGTG
>VGCB01000586.1 GCA_016870235.1 Actinomycetota bacterium
CAGCCCGCCGGCGACGCGGGCTGCACGCTCGGCGATCGCGGCGTAGGTCAGCTCGACATCGGGGGTCTTGATCCCGACGCGGTCAGGCCAGCGCTCGGCGCGGTCGAGGAAGAGGTCGCCTGTGACCCAGCGGCCGGCGTACTCGGTCACGGGCCGGCTCAGTCCGCGGTGAAGCCGCCGTCGACGACGAGGCAGTGCCCGGTCACGTAGCTCGCGTCGTCGGAGAGGAGGAAGCAGATCGAGGCGGCGAGCTCCTCCGGCATCGCCACCCGACCGAGCATGACCTCCTCGCCCGCGAGCGCCAGGCCCGCCTCGAGGTCGCCGCCGCCGAGGTCGCGGTAGATCCACTCCGTCATTCCCGTCAGCGTGCGGCCGGGCGCGACCGAGTTGACGCGGATCTCGGGCGCGAGCTCGATCGCGAGCTGCCGCGTGTAGGCGTGCACCGCACCCTTTGCCGCCGAGTACGGGCCGAGCGAGGCGCGCGCGACGAGCGCGATCACCGAGCTCGTGTTCACGATCGCTCCGTGCCCCGACGCCCTGAGAGCAGGGATCGCCTCGCGGCAGACGAGGAAGGAGCCGAGCGCGTGCACCTCGAGCATGCGCATGAAGTCGCGCGCCTCGAAGCCCTCCGTCGGCCCGACCGTGAGGTTGCCGGCGCCGTTGTAGACGCCCGAGATGCCGCCGAAGCGCTCGACCGTGGCGGCGACTGCGTCTCGTACGGCAGCCTCGTCCGAGATGTCGATCCCGAAGGAGATCGCCCCCTCGATCGACGCAACGACCTCGGCTGCCTTCGTCCCGTCGACATCCACGACAGCGACGTTCCCGCCCTCGGCGGCGTACCGGCGGCACACGGCGGCGCCGATGCCCGAGCCGCCGCCCGTGCAGAAGAGCGTCCGCCCCGCGAACCGCATCGCGCCTCTCCCTACTCGACGCCCGGCGGCACGGGCCCCTCGAGCTGCGCCGTGTCGAAGATGACGCGGTACTGCCGGATCCTCCCGCCCTCGAGCGTGAAGATCCCGGCCGTCCAGAAGCGGACGACGTTGCCGTTGCGGTCGACGCCGTTGAAGTCGACGAGCGTCATCACGCGGTTGCCGTCGAGCATCAGGAGCGGCACGTCGTCGTGGTGCTCGGGAAACCGGCGCCCGTGCGACTCGTAGAAGCGGAGGATCGTCTCGCGCCCGACCTTCGGCAGCTGCGAGGGGACGAGGAGCACCGCGTCGTCGTGGAAGAAGTCCGCGACGTCCGCCCAGCGGCCGTCGTTGACCGCCTGGTAGTACGCGTACACCATCGCCCTGGTGGCGGTGGCGTCGGCCTGCTGCCGTGCCGCGGCGGCGCCCGTCTTCGGGATCTCGACTCCCACGACTCCCAACCTACCCCGTCGGGGCCGGCGACTTCAAACGCCGCTGTTCCACCGGAGTCGCGGAAGCCGTCGGTTGTGAAGAGCGCGACGTCGGCGCCGCGACGCTCGATCAGCGCGTTCGTCGCCACCGTCGTCCCGTGCACGAAGGACCCGATCTCGTTCGTGTCCAACCCCGCCTTGGCAAACGAGTCGAAGACCGCCTGCGACGGCTCGCGCGGGACGGAGAGCACCTTCGCCATCCGCACCTCTCCGGACGCCTCGTCGAGAAGGACGAGATCCGTGAACGTCCCTCCGGTGTCGACCCCGGCCCTGACCGCCATTGCACCTCCACTCCGACGCTGGAGCGCGATCCTACTGGCGACGATCAGACAGGGTCAAGCAGCCACCATGGGGCATTCCACCCCTCGACCCACGCGAGGAGCAACGTGACCGACCCGCGAACGCAAGCCGTGATCCCCGCCGAGATGCTCGCGGCGGAGCTGCCGGGCGTCAGGCGAGCAGCTCGACCGTCGTGTACCGAAGGGGACGGTCGCCGAGGTTGCAGAGGTCGTGGACAAGCACCTCGCCGGCTGCGAGCTCGTGGAACGTCACCTGTCCCGGCTCGTCCTCGCCGACGACGGACTCGCCGTCGAGCGTGCGGAGCCGCCAGGCACCGCCCGACTCGCAGCGGTAGAAGTACGTCGTCGTGTGGCAGTGGAACGGCAGCCGCTCACCGGGAGCGAGCGTGATGTCCCAGACGCGCACGTGGTCGTTCTCGAGGA
>VGCB01000587.1 GCA_016870235.1 Actinomycetota bacterium
AGGAACGACCGAGCGAAGTCCCAGTCGACCGGACCCGTGGCGGTCACGGGCGGTCCGACCGCCGCGTCGCCGCCGTTGGCGACGACATGCACCGATCCTTGGCTTCGTTCACCGTCCTGCGATCCGTCACCGCCGCCCGTGGGGTCATTCCGCTGCTATCGAGGCTTGCGCCAACGTCAGACGAACCGCACGCCGCACGCGCCGCGCCTCAGTCACACCGGATCAGCTCGCGGGAATAGTGCGAGAGCAGCTCGACGCCGCTTGAGGTCACCACGTAGTTGTCCTCGAGGCGCATCCCGCCGACGCCCGGCAGGTAGAGGCCCGGCTCGAGCGTGATGGTCATGCCCTCCTCCAGGGGCATGTCTTCCCCAGCAATGATGTACGGGCGCTCGAGGTGCTCCAGCCCGATCGCGTGGCCACCGTGGCCGATCATGCCGTCGCTGTAGCCGGCCTCGGCGACGGTCTCGGCGAAGACGGCGTAGACGTCGCGACCGCGCGTGCCCGGGCGGACCCGGGTCTCCATCCGTTCGAGCGAGCGTCGGACGACGTCGTACAGGCGGCGGTGCTCGGCCGAGGGCTCGCCGACGCTGAACGTGCGCGTCGTGTCGCCCTTGTAGGAGTTGATGAACGGGTTGAGGTCCACGATCACGAGGTCGCCCCGCTCGAGTCGACGACCGGTCGCCAGGCCGACGACGCCGGCGGTGCGCGGCCCGGAGATGATGCCGTTGGTGTCGTCGAGAATGTCGATCGGCACGCCGGCCGCCGCCTCCATCGCCGCGACGATCGCGCGCTCGATCTGGAACTCGGTGACGCCGGGCACGATCGTCCGGCGTGCGGCCTCGAAGCCGACGTCGTTGCACCCGACCGCGGCGCGGAAGAGGGCGAGTTCCTCGGTATCCTTGACGCGCCGCAGCGCTTCCACCTCGCCGGCGAGACTGACAGTGCTCCCCCTGCCCGCCGGACCGAATCCGCCATGCGGACCGGTCGCACCTACCCGCTGCCGCACGACGTCGAAGTGCCGGACGCTGATCGCCGCCTCCTCGATCCCCACGCGGCGGCCACCGAGGCCGGCCTGCTCGAGCGCGGTGCCGAGCGCCTCGCCGCTGAGCTCGTCGACGTCCGCCACGGCGTCGACAGTCGCACCGGGCACCCGGTAAGCGATCACCTCGACCCGCCCCCGCACGGCCGCGCGCAGCCCGTCGGCGCTGCCGGGTGCGACGAGCACGGCGCGCTCGGGGCTCACCACGACGAAGCCGGGCCTGCTCACGCCGGGGGAGTACGCGGTCAGGTAGTAGATGTTCGGCGGCCGCCGGATGACTGCCCCATCGATGCCCTGCTCAGCCAGACGCTGCCGCAGCCGGCCGATCCTGTCCGCCATCAGCCGTCCTCGTCGTGGGTTCGGGTCAATATAATGCGCCCGGCCGGACGCCCGTCACCGGACCACGCGTCGGATGGTGAGCCATGACCTTCGTTAGGACGACCGATCACGTGGCGGTGACGGTCAGCGACCTCGACCGCTCGCTGGCCTTCTACAGCGGGTTGCTCGGGCTGCGCGAGGTCGAGCGGCACCTCCTCGAGGGGGCCGTCATCTCGCAGATGACCGGCAAGCCGGGCACGGTTATGCAGGTCGTGCGGCTCCAGGCGCCGGACACGCGCGGCGTCCTGATCGACCTCCAGCAGTACATCGCGCCCCCGGGCGGGCCGTCGGACAGCAAGCTCGGCGACGTCGCCAACGCCCACTTCTGCTTCGGCATAAAGGGGCTGCCGGACGCGTACAAGAGGCTGTCGGCCCGCGGCGTGGAGTTCGTGTCCGAGCCGGTCACCTTCGAGCTCGAGACCGGCACGGTCCACGTCGTCTTCCTGAAGGACCCGGACGGCTTCATCCTCGAGCTGGTGGACGCCGGGTAAACCCCGGTCGGGGCGACGCGCCGACCGACGCTCATCGGGAGGGACCAGACCATGCCGCGCTACGATCTCGACGGACAGACCGCGATCGTGACCGGCGCGGGCCGCGGGATCGGCCGCGCGATCGCCCTCCGGCTCGCGCGCGACGGCGCGCGCGTCGTCGTGGCGGAGGTCGACGAGGGTGCCGCAGTCGGCGTGGCGGACGAGATCGGG
>VGCB01000588.1 GCA_016870235.1 Actinomycetota bacterium
GGTACGAGCGCACCGACCCGCCCCAGCCTCACCGCGACGCGGCGGAGCTCGCGCTACTCGAGGCAGCGCTCGCCCGCGACCTGCCCGTGCTGGGGATCTGCCGCGGCTTCCAGCTGCTGAACGTCCTCCGAGGCGGTGACCTCGTGCAGCACCTACCGGACGTCGTCGGGAGCGAGGCGCATCGGGAGACGCTGGGCGTCTTCTCCGCGCATCCGGTCGAGGTCGGGGCAGGGACACGGCTTGCGGCGATCCTCGGGGAGCGTCACGACGGCGTGGCGTCGAGTCATCATCAAGCTGCGGGCCGCGTCGGCGCCGGGCTCGTGGAGACGGCCTGGGCGGCCGACGGCACGGTCGAGGGGATCGAAGACCCGTCCTGCCGCTTCGCGGTCGGCGTGCTCTGGCATCCGGAGCGGGACGAGGACAAGGCGCTGTTCGAGGCGCTCGTCTCCGAGGCGATCGCGTACCGCGGGGCGCGGCGGCGCTGACGTCGGGCCCGAGTTGCGGGAGACTGCCGCGAGCGACAGCGGACGCGACGACGGAGCGAGGTGAGTTCGATGGCAGGACGGCTCGACGGCAAGGTCTGCGTGATCACCGGGGCTGGCGGAGGGATGGGCCGCGAGGCCGCGCTCGTCTTCGCCGCGGAGGGCGCGCGCGTCTGCGTCGCCGACATCTCAGGGGAGGCGGCCGAGGAGACGGTCGCGATGTGCCCGGCCGGCTCGGCCTTCGCGTTCGCGCTCGACGTCGCCGACGAGGACGCCGTCCGCGCCATGATGGCGGCGACGGCCGAGCACTTCGGGGGAGTCGACGTGCTCTACAACAACGCCGGCATCTCGCCCGACGACGACGCCTCGATCCTCGACACGACCGTCGAGGCGTGGCAGCGCGTCCAGGACGTCAACACCAAGGGCGTCTTCCTCTGCTGCAAGCACGGGATCCCGCACCTGCAGCGCCGTGGAGGCGGCTCGATCGTCAACGTCGCCTCGTTCGTCGCGATCCTCGGCGCCGCCACCTCCCAGATCTCCTATACCGCGTCGAAGGGCGCGGTGCTGGCGCTGTCGCGCGAGCTCGCGGTGCAGTTCGCACGGGAGGGGATCCGCGTCAACGCGCTCTGCCCGGGGCCGGTCGAGACGCCGCTCCTGCTCAACATCTTCGGCTCGAACCCCGCAGCCTACGAGCGCCGGCGGATCCACTGGCCGATGGGTCGGCTGGGGACGCCGCGCGAGATCGTCAACGCCGCGCTCTTCCTCGCGAGTGACGAGTCGAGCTTCGTGAACGGCGCCGCCTTCGTCGTCGACGGCGGGATCACGGCGGCCTACGTAACGCCGGAGTAGCGTGCGCAGGTCCGTCCGCGTCCGGCTTCAGCGGGACGCCGGCTCGAGCAGGAACCCCCCGTAACGGAGACCGAGGCACGTCGCCTCACCGGCCCAGGCTCCGGCGTCCGCCTCCGTCAGGCGGTCGACGAGGAAGCGAAGCGGCCCGCGGTAGCGGAGCTCGACGTGCGCGCCACGGTCGGTGAGCCGGAACGGCAGGAGCGGGAGCAGGCCGAGGCACGTCCAGCCGGTGCCGTCGCCGACGCGCTTCCGCAGGAGCGGGGGAATCGCGCCGGAGACCCGCACGACGCGGTATGTGCCCTGCCGGATCACCGCATCGCCCTCTGGCTCGAGCCAGAGGCGTCCGCCTCTGGGCTGAACGCGGCGAGACCGCCCGCTGAATGCGGGCGGGTGCTCGCGCGTGCTAGACGCCGACGACCTGCACCAGCCAGCGGCGATCGCGCTCCCGGTCGAGCTCGAAGAAGAGGACGCGCTGCCACGTGCCGAGGCAGAGCTCGCCCTCGCGGATCGGCACGGACTCGCCGGCGGGCCCGAGCAGGAGGGAGATGCAGTGCGAGTGCCCGTTCCCGAGCCCGACCTCCTCCGGCACGATGTTCTCGGTGCGGCGGTCCCAGTCGTCGTGGGCGTAGTAGTGCTCGACCGGCACGAGGCGGCGGAGCATCACCTCGAAGTCCTCGATGATCCCGCGTTCGAGCTCGTTGATGCGGATCGCGCAGGTGGTGTGCGGCGAGTAGATGCAGCAGATGCCGTTGCGGACGCCGCTCGCGCGAACGGCGTC
>VGCB01000589.1 GCA_016870235.1 Actinomycetota bacterium
GGGGCGCCTCCGGCGGCGCGCCCGCCGACATTGCGATCACCGGCATCGTGCAGCCCGCGACCGCGAAGATCGGCGACACGCTCGTCTTCCGGTTCAACGTCCTCAACAAGAACGGCGGAGCCGCGACGAAGATGAACGTCGCGATCGAGCTCTCCGGCGAGATGGACTTCGTCGAGGGGAAGACCGATCGCGGCTCCGGCTGCAAGGCGACGAGTGCGACGGCCGTGGCCTGCGACCTCGACTACCTGTCGCTTGACAGCCCGATCGGCAGCGTCATCCTCCTCGCGAAGGTGAAGGGCCCGGGGGCCTACCAGGCGAGCGCCACCGCGAGCTACTCGTCCCCGACCCGCAGCCGGACGACAACCTCGTCATCCTCCGCGCCTCGAGCAGCCCCGGGGTCGCGACGAGCGTCGGTGTCCGCCTGCCGGCGACGCAGATCATGGCGTACCCGGGGCTGGTCGTGGGCGGGCTGCTCGTCAAGAAGTCGATCGTCTTCCGGACGCAGGTGCTCTTCCGCAAGCCGGCCGCGGTGACGCTCTGGGTGCAGGACGCGAAGTCGAAGAAGCGGGTCAAGCTCCTGCCGGGAACGTCGGTCGGATCGAACAGCAAGAAGGACGAGGGAATGACCTTCGTCATCCCCCGCGTCGGAACCGGCAACCGGTTCCTCGTCGTGGTCGCGAGCGCGGCGAGCCTGAAGCCGGACCGCAGCTACCTCGCGGTCGTCTCGGCGCTCGGCGCGAAGAACCAGAAGCAGAAGATCTTCGTCCCCCTCCGCGTCCCGGTGCCGGACGCGTAGGTCGATCTCGACGCCGGTCCGCTCACGCGGACCGGCGTTGACCCAACCGCGTCCGCCGCCGATACTCCGCGAAGGAGGTACTGCGGCTGGACACGGCAGTTCGCAGAGGGGAGGCCCCAGTCGCTGCGACGCGATCCGCGGACGGCTGGCTCCCGCGCGATCACGTGCGCAGGCCACGGCTCGTCGACGAGCTACGGCAGGTGCGACTCGGCTGCGTGGTCGCGGGCGGAGGCTGGGGCAAGACCACGCTCGGCCTCGAGCTCGCGGCCACCCTGGAATGCCGCACCGCGGCTGTTCGAGTCCCGGCCGGCGATGCATCGCCTGCGGCGCTCAGGGCGGCCTTCAGGCGAGCGTTCCGTGGGGCGGGCCTCTCGGACGGTACGGCCGCACTCGATGGATCGGGCGATCGGAGGGCTCCGCTCGATGCCCTGCTCGACGTGCTCGCACGCGACCCTGTCCCCGTGCTCGTGATCGTCGACGATGTCGAGCACGCCGTCGGCGACGCGGCGGCCATGCTGGCGGCGTTCACGGCCGATCTGCCGGCACCGCACCGCGCGCTCCTCGCCGGGCGCTCGCTCGTGCCCGCGCTCGACACCGGGCTCGAGGGCTCCCCCGTCGTCCGTCTCGGGCCGTCCGATCTCGCGTTCGCGGTCGACGAGGCACGTGCCCTCGCAGACACGCTCGGCATCGGCCTGTCGGAAGGTCGGGCGCGAGATCTCGTCGAGGCGACAGGAGGCTGGGCGGCGGCGCTCGTCGTCGCCCTCGAGCGGATCCGCCGCGACCCGGACGCCTGGGGCGGCGCACCCGACACGGGTGCGCTTGCAGCCCTCGTCCAGCAGTCGCTCGCGGCCATGCCCGACGTCGCCGCGGTCGCTCTCGTCCGGCTCGCGCACGTCGTGCCGCTGCCGCTCGTCGCGGTCGACGAGGTGGTGGGTGTCGATGACCTCGTCGGGATGACCGTGCGCTCGGGAATCCCTCTCGATCTCCGTCGCGACGGCTGGGTGGATCTCGCAGGTCCCGTGCGCGACGCGCTCGTGGCGGTCGCCGCGCCGGGTGTGACCGAGAGCCGGCGGGCGGCGGACGTCCACCGGCAGCTCGGCGAGCCCGTCCAGGGTGTCCGGCTTCTCCTCGGCGCGAAGGACACGGTCGGGGCAGCCCGGCTGCTCGCATCGCTCTCGGCCGCCCAGGTGGCGCGACTGGACTTTCACGAGCTGCAGCCGCTCGTCGTCGCGATCGGGAGCGCCGCCGAGGCACATCCGCGCTGCCTGCTCCACCTGGCCCGCGCGTGCGAGGCGGCCGCCGAGGCGCGTACG
>VGCB01000590.1 GCA_016870235.1 Actinomycetota bacterium
TGCCTGCCTGCTCGCGACGGTACCACGCCGCCCCGTGCCTCGATGGCCGGACAGGCGGACACGCGGCGGCAGTCGGTCGACAGGGCGACTGACGAGAGCCGGGCGCCGGTGGGCGCTTCCCTCGAAGGCAGCTCGGCAGGCGACGGCGCCTCGGCGATCGCCCGGCGGCCTGGTCGGAGCGCCCGCCGACGTCGGCGCGGCGTCGTGGCCACAGCGAGAGAAACGCCCCGTCGGGGCCCGCCGCCGCGGGCCACTCCTGCGACCTGACGGGAGCCGCGAACGAATCCTGCACAGAGTTGGAACACCTCCGGCACGGGTTCTCTGCGAACGTTCGTGCTGGGGGCCTTCGCACCCCCCTTGGGGCCCCCTGGACCGGCCCAGGGGGACGTCGCCGCCGCGTGTGTCGCGTGCCGGGTGCGCGACTCCTCAGCCCGCCCCGGGCGGGAGCAGATCGCCGAGCGTCAGGCCGCCGACCTCCGCTGGCGGCAGGAGCTCGCGCCAGGAGCACGCGCGCGGGCTCTTGTCGGGCCGGAACCGGATCACCTTGGTGCCATGGCGGAAGCGGCGCCCCTGCACCTTGTCGTAGCGCACCTCGACGACGATCTCCGGGCGGAGCGGCGACTCCTCGAGCTCGCCGCTTCCCCGCGGAGCGGGGAGGAAGGGCCTCGGCCAGCGGGCGGAGCTCCGGGAAGTAGCGGAGGAGCGGCCGCGCGTTCCTCGACCACAGGCGAAGCTCGCCCGAGGCGTTCTCGAGCAGCCCGCGGAAGCCGTCCCACTTCGGCTCGAAGATCCAGTCGTCGCCGACGGGTAGGTCGCGGACGAGCTCCGCTTCCATCGGCGGGAAGGGGATCAGCGGATCGAGGTCGACCGGGCGCTCGACCGGTCCCTCCGGCGTGCTGCGGCGTCGAGCCATGGCGGCGACAGATTACGCTGCCGGGCGATGCGTCGCGTCGCCGTCACCGGTCTCGGAGCCGTCACCCCGCTCGGACTCGACGTCCAGTCGACCTGGGAGGCGGTGATCGAGGGCCGGAGCGGCGTCGGGTGGATCGAGGCCTTCGACGTGTCCGCCTTCCCCGTGCGGATCGGCGCCGAAGTGAAGGGATTCGAGCCGGAGTCGGTGATGTCGGCGAAGGAGGCGCGGCGCTCCGATCGCAACGTGCTCTTCGCCGTCGGCGCGGCGCGGGAGGCGTGGGCCCATGCGGGAGACCTCGACGTCGCGCCCGACCGGGCCGGCATCCTCTTCGGGTCCGCGATCGGCGGCGTCGCCGGGATCGTGCAGCAGTGGGAGACGTTCCGCGAACGTGGGTGGGATCGGGTGTCCCCGTACTTCCTCCCGAGCGTCCTCGTCGACACGGCGAGCGGCCAGATCGCGATCGAGCTCGGGCTTCGCGGCCCGAACTACGCGCCGGTGTCGGCCTGCGCGACGGGCTCGCACGCAATCGGCGAGGCGGCCGAGGTGATCCGTCGCGGCGACGCGGATGTCGTCCTCGCGGGCGGCAGCGAGGCGTGCATCCACCCGGTCGTGCTCGCCGGCTTCTGCTCGATGCGCGGGCTCGCCGTCGAGGACGAGGACCCGACGCTCGCGTCGCGTCCCTTCGATGCAACCCGCGCCGGGTTCGTAATGGGCGAGGGGGCCGGCGCGCTCGTCCTCGAGGAGATGGAGCGAGCCGAAGCGCGCGGCGCCCGCATCTACGCCGAGGTGATCGGCTACGGCGCCTCCAACGACGCGCACCACCTGGCCCAGCCCGACCCCGCCTCGACGGGGGTCGCCGAGATGCTCCGAGCCGCGCTCGTCCGTGCCGGCGTCCGTCCCGACGAGGTCGGCTACATCAACGCCCACGGCACCTCGACGCCGCTCGGCGACCTCGCCGAGACGAACGCGATCAAGGCGGTCTTCGGCGACCACGCGTACCGTCTCGCAATTTCGTCCACGAAGTCGATGACCGGGCACTGCTTCGGCGCCGCGGGTGCGATCGAGGCGATCATGTCCGTTCTCGCGCTGCACCACGGGCACCTGCCGCCGACGATCAACTACCGCACGCCCGATCCCGAATGCGATCTCGACTACGTGCCGAACGCGGCGCGAGAGGCGCGAGT
>VGCB01000591.1 GCA_016870235.1 Actinomycetota bacterium
TGGTCCTGGGCCAGCGCGTTCGCGGCCGCGGGCGGTGCCGCGTCGCCGGCGCGCGGGTCGGTGGCCGTCGGGAGGGTCACCCACTCGCGTCGCCAGACCGCGCCGTCCCAGCGCGACTGGCCCCACCGTTCCGTCAACCACACCCGATCCGTTCCCACGGCGAGGCGGGTCACCGGGGTGCCGGCGGCAGTTCGCGTGACGGTCGCATACGAGTAGAAGGCCGCCTGCGCGTCCTCGAGCAGGAACGCGGAGCCGGCGTTGAACGTGAGCCGGAACGTCGGCGTCACGTCCTGACCGCCATCTTCCGTCCATCTGGAGCCGAACGTCTGAGCGATGAACCGGCCCGGAGTGCCCGGATCGAACGCGACCCCGCCCGAGTCGCCGTTCCGTACGGCCGACCTCCATACGCTCGAGCCGATCCGCAACTGGGTGCCGTTGTCCTGCATGCCCGCGAGCACCGGCCCCGGCGAGACCGGATGATTCGCGAGAAAGCCGGGTTCCGAGACCGCCATCCCCGACGAGGTCGCCGCGTACGATCCGAGCGCACCGCCGCGGAGCGACCGGTACACGCCGCCGTCGCATCCGACCCAGACCTGGTTCACCCCGGCCGGCGCCTCCCAGACGATCCGGTGGACGTCGGCGTGCACCTCCGATCCGACCCAGGTCGGGTCGTTCGGTCCGGCGTCGGCTGGCATGGCGTAGTCGGTCGCGAACGTTCCAGGCGGACCGGCAGGTGCCACCGTCAGCAGATACATCGCGGCCGCGAACGACGCGCTCGGGGCGGTCGCAGCGTCGATCGGGCTCGTCACTGCAGCGCCGCCGACCATGACGCGGGCGTTGTTGGCCGGATCGACGGCGGCGGCGATCGCATAGAACGAGATGTCGTTCGCTCCGAACAGCGCTCCCGGGAGGTTGGCGACGGGCTGCGGGCCTGCACCGGGCGGCGCGAGCGTGCCGTCGATCCGCCACAGGGTCGGTCCGCTCGAGAGCACGTAGAGCGTGTCGGGATGGTTCGGATGCGAGCCGATCGCAAAGCGCCGCGGGGCCGGCGGCATCCCGGGCAACGGGACCTGCACGAACGTGGCGCCGTTGTCGGTGCTCACCCAGAGACCGGTGAGACCGGCACCGAGCAGGTCGACGACGGTCACCCAGATCCTGGCGCCGTGCGCGCCGGTCGCGGGCGTCCAGGCGACGTCCGTCACCGCGAGCGACGCGGAGACCCCGGCTCGGGCTGCCTCCCACGCCGGCACCGCCACGAGTGACCAGGGATCCGTGCCGGCCGCCGCCGCGGGGTTGTGACGGTGCAATCCGGCCGTCGTCGCCGCCAGGAGGTCACGCGGCTGCGCCGGGTTGGCGGCGATCTTGAAGACGCCCTGCCCGCCGAGGCCAGCGTACGCGGGCTGGCCCCCGACCGCCGGACGCGGCTGCGCCTGCCGACGCGCTTCGCGCCACGGTCGCCCGGCTCGACGAGCGGAGCGAGAGCGGGCAGGAGGCGCTCGACGAGCTCGAGCGCGTCAGGCAGGTTCATGCAGATCTCGCCGATCGAGTCGGCGCCACGGCCTCCCGGGCCGAGCTCGCGAACGCCGTCGCCTCGCTTCAGGGCGAGCTCGGCGCCGTCTCGCGCTCCCTCGCCGATGTCGTCACCGAGACGCGTGGGGTCGCCGCGGGGCTCGAGGCGCGGCTCGGGGAGCTCGTTTCGCGTCCCGAGCTGATCGGGCTGGCGGGCGACCTGCGCGGCGGCCTCGTCCATCTCGAGGAGCGGGTCGCGGGCGGCGACGAGCGGGTTCCGGCGGAGGAGCTCGAGCGACGTCTCGAGGAGCTGCGCCGCGACCTGTCCGCGGCGCTCGGCGACTCGTCCGAGCGCATCGGGTCACGGCTGGACGAGCTCTCGGCGTCGGTCGGCGACACCGTCCGCGGCCACGATCTCGACAGCCGGCTCGAAGGAGTCCGGCAGGAGCTGACGGGAACGGTCGAGGCTTCGGCCGCCGCGCTGCGCGCGCGCCTCGAGGAGCTCGCTTCCTCGATGAGCAGCTCGGCCGCGGCCGAGGAGGTCGACCGCCGGCTCGAAGGTCTGCGCGACGAGCTCGTGGGCTCGGT
>VGCB01000592.1 GCA_016870235.1 Actinomycetota bacterium
AGGAGGCGGTCGAGTACGGGATCACCCGCGAGCAGCAGGACCGCTGGGCCGTCCGCAGCCACGAGCGGTACCTCGCAGCGCGCGACGCCGGCTGGATCCAGGAGCAGCTGATCCCGGTCGAGATCCCGCAGCGCAAGGGCGATCCGGTCGTGTTCTCGGAGGACGAGTCGGTGCGCGCGGACACGACGTACGAGAAGCTCGCGACCCTGCCGACGGTGTACGGGAGCCCGACGGTGACGGCAGGGAACGCGCCGGGGCTGAACACCGGTGCGTCGGCGCTCGTGTTGATGAAGGTGAAGGAAGCGAAGGAGCGTGGGATCGAGCCGCTGGCGACCCTGCACGGGTGGTCGATGGCGTCGGGGCACCCGGACCGGATCGCGTCGATCCCCGCCGTCGGCGCGCGGCTCGCGCTCGACAAGACCGGGCTGACCCTCGACGACATGGATCTGATCGAGATCAACGAGGCGTTCGCGGCGGTGCCGCTCGTCTCCACCCACCTCCTCGCGGATCGCGACGAAGCGCGGGCCGAGCAGATCCGCGAGAAGACGAACGTGAACGGCGGCGCGATCGCGATCGGCCACCCCACGGGCGCCACGGCCGCCCGGTTGGTCATGAACGCGATGTACGAGCTCCGTCGCCGCCGCGCCGCCGACGGAAGCGACCGTCCGTACCACGGTGTCGTCACCATCTGCGGCGGCATCGGCGAAGCCGAGTCCGTCGTCGTCTGCGTCGGCGACTGACCAGAGGCCGCGCCGTGCCCGACGAACGGCTCGAGCTCTACACCGCCGAGTCGGGGGCCCGCGATCCCGGCGCCCCCGGAGAGCCCCCGTTCACGCGCGGGATCACGCGCCGTATGTACCTCGACCAGCCGTGGATCATGGGCCAGTACGCCGGCTTCGGCTCGGCCGAGGAGACGAACACGCGGTTCCTGCAGCTGCTCGAGCAGGGGCAGACAGGGTTCTCGGTCGCGCTCGACCTGCCGACCCAGATGGGCCTCGACTCCGATCACGCGCTCGCCCGCGGCGAGGTGGGCAAGGTCGGTGTCGCGATCGACTCGCTCTCCGACATGGAGGCGCTGTTCAAGGACATCCCGCTCGATCAGGTCAGGCAGATCCGGACGACCGCGAACGCGATCGGGCACGTCTGGCTCGCCCTCGTCGTCGCGCTGATGGAGAAGCGCGGCGAGAACCCGAACACGGTGCGGATCCTGATCCAGAACGACGTGCTCAAGGAGTACTTCGCCCGCGGCACCTACATCTACCCGCCCGCCGCCGGGCTCGAGATCGTGGCGCAGGTGATCGAGCACTGCGCCCGCCATCTACCGGCGTGGACGCCGCTCTCGATGAGCGGGTACCACATCCGCGAGGCCGGCTCGACCGCGGTGCAGGAGCTCGCGTACACGTTCGCGAACGGGATCGCCTACTGCGACGCGGCCGTCGCCCGCGGGCTCCGCGTCGAGGACTTCGCCCCGAAGCTCTTCACCTTCCTCTCCTCCAACCTCGACCTGCTCGAAGAGGTCGCGAAGTTCCGCGCCGCCCGCCGCGTCTGGGACGCGATCGTGCACGACCGCTACGGCGTCGACGACCCCGACAGCAGAGCGCTTCGGATCTTCGGCTTCTCCGCCGGCTCGACCCTGACCGCGCAGCAGCCGCTCGTCAACGTCGTCCGGGTGGCGATCGAGGCGCTCGCCGCCGTTCTCGGCGGCGTCCAGACCCTGCATACGTCCGCCTTCGACGAAGCACTCGCGACCCCGACCGAGGAGTCCGCCCGGCTCGCACTGCGCACCCAGCAGGTGATCCTCGAGGAGACAGGGCTGACGAAGACGGTCGACCCGCTCGGCGGCTCCTACGCGATCGAGGCGCTCACCGCCCAGATCGAGCTCGACGTCCACGCCGAGCTCGCCGAGGTCGACCGCCAGGGTGGCGCGCTCCGCTGTATCGAGACCGGCTGGTTCACCGACCAGATCGCCGAGAGCGCCTACCGCGAGCAGCTCGCGGTCGAGACGGGCGCCAAGCGCATCGTCGGCGTCAACGCCTACCGCGACGACGCCGCCGCCACCGACGTCGAGGTGTTCGCCGTCGACCCCGCCAGCGA
>VGCB01000593.1 GCA_016870235.1 Actinomycetota bacterium
CTCGGGCCCTGCGGGCCCGCCATCGCCTGCTCGCTCGCTTCACGAAGGAGCGGCGAGCCGGCGACGGAGCTCACCTCGGGGCGCTCGTACACCACGAGCGGGGACGCTACTCGGCGGGCCCGCGGCGCCGGTTCCGCTGGCACGCGCGGCGCTCACGTGCAACCCTGCCCGGATGGATCTCAGCGATCTCATCGCCTCGCGCGCCGTCTCGAGCCACGACGCCTACGCCCGCGCGATCAACCCGCAGTTCGTCAAGGTGCTGCGCACGATCGGGTTCGACCGGCCGTGGGTGCGCGCATCGGGAGCGCATCTCTACGACGCCGACGGGAACCGGTACCTCGACCTGCTCGGCGGGTTCGGCATGTTCAACGTCGGCCGCAACAACCCGCGTGTCCGCCAGGCGCTCGCGCAGGCGCTCGAGCTCGAGCCGCCGAACGCCGTACAGCTCGGCGTCTCCCCCCTCCCCGGCGTTCTCGCGGAGGCGCTGATCGCGCGAGCCCCCGCCGGGATCGGCAAGGTGCTCTTCACGAGCTCCGGCACCGAGGCGGTCGAGGCGGCGGTCAAGCTCGGTCGGGCCGCCTCCGGCCGCACGCGCGTGCTCTCGGCCGACCACGGCTTCCACGGGCTCACGCTCGGCTCGCTCTCCCTCAACGGCAACGCCGAGTTCCGCGAACGATTCGAGCCGCTGCTGCCCGGGTTCGACCGCGTCCCCTGGAACGACCTCGACGCCCTGGAGCGGGAGCTCGTCCGCGAGGACGTCGGACTCGTCGTCCTCGAGCCAATCCAGGGCAAGGGGTGCAACCTCCCCGCGCCCGGCTACCTGGAGGGCGTCCAGGCGCTCTGCCGCCGCTACGGCACGCTCCTCTGCCTCGACGAGGTCCAGACAGGGCTCGGCCGGACGGGGCGCTTCCTGGCGCTCGAGCACTGGGGCCTCGAGCCGGATCTGATCACGATCTCGAAGTCGCTCTCGGGCGGCATCGTCCCCTCCGGCGCGCTCCTGATGCGCGACGCCGTCTACGAAACGGTGTTCGACTCGCTCGAGAACGCGCTGAGCCACGGCTCGACGTTCGCGCCGAACGACTTCGCGATGGTCGCCGGCCTGGCCACGCTCGAGGAGCTCGACGCGCGCCGCCTCGTCGACCACGCCGCACGACTCGGCGAGGAGCTGCTCACGCGCACGCGACCGCTGGTCGACGAGCACGAGGTCGTGCACGACGTCCGGGGCCTGGGGCTGATGTGGGCGATCGAGTTCGCGGAGCCCGACCGCGGAAGCCGGGCGTTCCGGCTGATCGAGAAGATGCAGAAGGGGCTCTTCGCCCAGGTCGTGATCGGCCCGCTCTTCCGCGACCACCGCATCCTCAGCCAGGTCGCGGGCCACAACATGAACGTGATCAAGATCCTGCCGCCCCTCGTCCTCGACCGCGACGACCTCGACTGGTTCCTCGGCGCCCTCGACCAGGTGCTCGACCGCTCGCGCGGGATTCCCCGCGAGCTCGTCGGGATGGCGCTCAGAGCCGCGCGGGCACGGTGATTGCATGCCTGGCCGTGTTCTCGCGCGTCCGGTTGGCTAGGGACCGAAGTACCAGACGCGCGAGAACACGGCCCCGCTCGGATAGGGCTGAGGCTCGGGTTCGAGCGATTCGTTTCCTGAAGCTAGGGGAACGAAGTTCCCCTTGGGAACCCCTCCTACGCTCGAGTCCTGCACCAAGCTTCCCGCACTCGCCTGCGTCTAGCTTCAGCCAGACCCGACCCGACGGACGCGGTCGATCACCAAGGCGTCAGAGCACCGAAGCCCGATCCCGCGCAGACTGCCTCGCCCTGCAGACGCGTCTGGCTGAAGCCAGACGCGGGGACGGTGTCAAACTCGATCGCAAGGGAGGGGTCCCAGGGAACCGCAGGTTCCCGGCTTCAGGATCCGGGTGTGCGCGCGTCTGCTACGTCGGTCCCTCACCCAGCAGACGCGCGCACACCCGGCCAGCCAGCACCGCGTCTGGCTAAGAACTCGAATCAAAATGAAGGGACCCGCTCGGTTGTGACGAAGTCGTCGGTATCCGTTGTCAAGCTGGAAGGGGATGCCGGTGGCGATGTCGAGGC
>VGCB01000594.1 GCA_016870235.1 Actinomycetota bacterium
TCCGTCGGCACCGGCTCCGCCAGGGCTACCCTCGCCGGAGAGTTCTGATGTCCGTCGCCTCCCTGACCGCTCGAGCCACGCCGCTCGTGATGGCCTGCGTCGCCGTGGGCGGGTGCGCGCGGATCGTGGGGGCCGACTTCGATGGACTGGTTCCGCCATCCGGCGCGCCCGCTGCAGATGCCGGCGCCGGGACGGGAGCCGGTCGGGACGCCGGTCCGCGGGCGGACGCCGAGCCAGAAGAGGACAACCTCTACGGGACGCGCCTGCCGGCGCCCGCGGCCGACTCGGTGTACTTCGGCCTCGCCGTCGCCCTGGACGGTGACGTCGCGGCCGTCGGCGGGGGCGACGCCGATTGGGTGGGCTCGGTCCACATCGCCCGCCGACCGACGCCCGGGTGGTGGCTCGTCCAGGATGCTCCGCTCACCGCCGGCGAGGATCGTGCCCGGGGAACCGCCTTCGGCGCCCACGTCGCGCTCTCGGGACGCGACCTTCTCGTGGGCGCGCCTGGGTACGGGACGGGGACGCCCGCCGGCGCCGCCTATCTGTTCCACGACTCGGAGACCGCGTGGGACCGGCGACAGAAGCTCACCGCGCCGACGCCGGCACCGATGGACCGCTTCGGCCAGTACGTGGCGCTCGAAGGCGAGCTCGCGCTCGTGAGCGCCCCCGGTTCGTCGTTCGACGCGACGGTGCTGGGAGCCCTTCACGTCTACCGCCGCGGCCGCGGAGACACCTACGTGCACGCCCAGACGATCGACAACCCGGCCGCGGCGGGGGGCGACGCGTTCGGCGAAGCCTTCACCCTGTCCGGTGACACTCTGGTCGTGACTTCTTCGGGCGACGACGAGCGGGCGGAGAACGCCGGCGCCGCGTACGTGTACACGCTGCGCGACGGCGCGTTCATCCTCGACCAGAAGCTCATGCCCTCGGCTGCGGATCCCCACTGGCACAAGATGGGCTGGGGGACGGTCGGCGTCGGCGACGGCGTCATCGTCGTCCCTGCGCTCGGCTCCGTCGAGGGCGGCTACGTGTACGCGTACTCCCGAGATGACTCCGGACGCTACGTCGAGGAGCCACTGGATCCGCCTCCGGGCACGACGCCGACGACCGGGTTCGGTTGGCGCGCCGCCATCGAGGGACGGACGCTGATCCTCGCGGTCCGGCAGGCCGATCGGAGCCACGCGCTCATCTACCGGCGCGAGGACGGGCGGTGGCGCTTCGACCGGAAGTTCTGGGCGGACGCCGACTCCCCGGACCAGTTCGGGTACTACCTGGCGTTCGACGGAGCGACCGCGGCCGTCAGCGCCGTCCGCGACGTGCGCAACGCGGGAACCGTCTGGTTCTTCGACGTCCCCCCCTGAAGGGTCAGCCGCACCCGGGACCGGAGCTGGTCTGAGCCCGCGGCCTCACGGCAGGGCGGTGACGTACGTGACCGCGCCCCCCGCGACCCTCACGGCCACTGTCTTGTTGCCGCCCGCCGTGGAGGTGTAGTCGATCGCCACGAACGCGCCGGGGACCGCGCCTGCCGGGATACCAGCGATGAGCGCCATGCCCCTCGCCTGCGTGGAGCCGACGACCTGGTTCATTCCCGGCCCGTCGTCGTAGGCGACGGCCGCCCCGGGGTGGCGCGTGACCTCCACGCCGGACACGGGGGCGCCCGAGGAGTCGACGAACGCGACGAAGAGGCTCCCCTCCGCGGCGTCGACGCTCCGGCGATCGTCGAGCAGCTCGAGCAGCGAGTTCACGACCGAGCGGCGCGCGACCTTCAGATCGACGAGCAGCGCTCCGGGCTGCGTGAGCAGGAGCGTCGGCATCTCGTCGCCGGACGCGTCGTCCGGCACGACGTCGAGCCAGAGCGGCGTCCCCTCGTCGACCCCGTCGATCTCGTACGTGCCGCTGGTGAAGCCGCGATCCACCCGGTAGCGCGGCCCCGTCGCGCCGACGCGCCCCACGCCGTCGTACGGCTCGAGGTCGAAGAACGAGGAGTCGACGAAAGCGAGCACGTCCCCGCTGAGCACGCGGTTGCCGGCGTCCGCCGGGGTCCCCCCGGTCGAGGTACCCGCGTCCGGGGCGCCGCCGCCACCGGTGGAGCGA
>VGCB01000595.1 GCA_016870235.1 Actinomycetota bacterium
CCAGGCTGGCGTCGGCGGGGATCGCGACGATGTCGGGCCGGGGCGTCATCACCTCGCGCACGACCGTCTCGGTGAAGTCGACGATCGACTGCAGGAGCTCGCGCCCCTCTTCGTCCGAGATCGCGCCCTCCTCGGCGGCGCCCTCGGCCGCCGTTGCGGTGCTCGGCGCCGCCTCGGCGTCCGCCCCCCCGGCCGCCCCGTCGCGTTCGGTGCGAAACCGGGCGAGGCCGACCAGCGTGCGCGTGATCGGCCGCAGCGTACGGGCGATCGGGTGGAAGGCGGGCAGCAGGACGTCCAGCACGCGTTCGGGGTCGCGCCGCGCGACGAGCATCGGGAGCAGGTGCTCGCAGACCACCACGAACGCGACGAGCGACACGAAGAACGTCGCCACCGACCAGGCGTCCTCGACCGTGCTGAGGCGCGCGATGAGGACGCCCGCCAGCACGGTGCAGAGGCCGATCAGGATCCGTGCGGGGATGAACAGCTGCAGCGGGTCATCGAGGTAGCGTCCGAGGCGATCGCTGCGTCCGCCGCGCTCCGCCATCAGGCGCAGCGACAGGCGCATCAGCGCGCTGAAGGCCGCCTGCACCGACCCCAGGAACACGGTCGCGCAGGCGAGGAGAAACAGGGCGAGCGGGGTCACCGGTGCCTCTCGATCAGGCCTGCACGCAGGCCGCCGCGGGCGCGGAGCCGGGCTTCGAGCCGGGCCATCTGCCCCGCGTCGCGCTCGTGATCATAGCCAAGAAGGTGGAGCAGACCGTGCAGCGCCAGCACGCGCAGCTCGGCCTGCAGCGAGTGTCGCGCCGCGCGCGCCTGCCGGCGTGCAACGCCCGCCGCAATGACGATGTCGCCCAGGTAGGCGCCCGCCCCGGGCCGGCTGCGACCGCCAGGGCCGGCCGACGCCGGAAAGGACAGCACGTCGGTCGCCCGGTCGACCCGGCGGTAGCGCTGGTTGAGCCGCCGGAGGCGGCCGTCGGCGACAATCGCCACCGTGACCGCGCCCCGCGCGCGCGCCGGCGCCACCGAGGCCAGCCAGCCGGCGAGCCCCGGCACCCGGACCGCGGCGCGAGTCACGACCTCGACGCGCAACCGTCCGGATCCTGCGGATCGCCCGGATCCCACAGGACGCGCGGATCCCGGATCCCGGATCCCGGATCCCGGCCTGTCAGCCATTCGAGCGGGAGCCGTTCGTGTACGCCTCGTATGCCTTGACGATCTGCTGGACCAGCTTGTGCCGCACCACGTCCCTGTCGTCGAAGTAGACGAAGCCGATCCCGTCCACGTCCCTGACGATCTTCAGCGCCTCGACCAGGCCCGAGATGCGGGCGTGCGGCAGGTCGATCTGCGTGACGTCGCCGGTGACCACCGCCTTCGACCCGAAGCCGAGACGCGTCAGGAACATCTTCATCTGCTCGGACGTGGTGTTCTGCGCCTCGTCCAGGATCACGAAGGCGTCGTTCAGCGTGCGCCCGCGCATGAACGCGATGGGCGCCACCTCGATCACCCCGCGCTCGATGAGCCGCGTCGCCTTCTCCACCTCCATCATGTCGAACAGCGCGTCGTAGAGCGGCCGCAGGTACGGATTGACCTTCTCCTGCACGTCGCCCGGCAGGAACCCGAGCTTCTCACCCGCCTCCACGGCCGGGCGCGCCAGGACGATCCGGCTGACCTTCTTGCCCACCAAGTAGCTGACCGCCTGCGCCATCGCGAGATACGTCTTGCCCGTGCCGGCGGGGCCGACGCCAAAGACGATGTCGAAGCGGTCGATGGCGTCGAGGTACTTCCGCTGGTTGACGCTCTTCGGGTTGACGCGCCGCCGCGTCCCCTGCCGCGCGCCGCCCTTCATGAAGTAGTCGCGCAGATCGAGGTCGGCGTTCTCGACGAGCAGATCCGCCGCAACCTTCACGTCGCCGTTGGCGAGCGCGTATCCCTCGTCCATGAGGACGCGAAGCTGGTCGAAGATCAGCTGCGCCCGCAGCTCGTCGGCCGGATCGCCTTCCACGGTGACGTGGGCGCCCTGCGTCCGGATGTCGACGTTCAGCAGCGACTCGATGTGCTTCAGGTTGGCGTCGTGGGCGCCGTAGAGCGTCTCG
>VGCB01000596.1 GCA_016870235.1 Actinomycetota bacterium
CGTTCGAGGCGGGGATCGGGTTCACCGTGACGGTCGACAAGGAGGAGGACTTCGTCGGGCGGGAGGCCCTGCTCGAGCGGCGCGCCCATCCACAGCGGCGCCTCGTCGGACTCGAGCTCGAGGGCAACGAGCCTGCCGGGCACGGGGACTGCATCCACGTCGGGCGGCACCAGGTCGGGATCGTCACGAGCGGGATGCGCTCGCCCATCCTGCGACGGAACATCGCGCTCTGCCGCATGAACGTCCGCTACGCCGAGGTCGGCACCGAGGTCGAGGTCGGCAAGCTGGACGGCCACCAGAAGCGGATCCCGGCGACGGTTGTGCCGTTCCCCTTCTACGATCCCGAGAAGATGCGGCCGCGGTCGTAACCCGTGCGGTGACGAATGATCGACTCGTTGACACCCGAGCAGATCGACGCGTTCGACCGCGACGGCTTCCTGGTCGTCGAGGAGGGGCTCGTCCCACCGGCCGCGCTCGAGCTCCTTCGTGAGCGGTTTCTCCGTCTCTTCGAGGGCGTCTACGAGACGGGGATCAAGCCGGACGAGGTGAACTGGGTGCCGGGACGAGATCCCGATGACCGGACGCGACAGATCTGCAACGGCTGGCGTGCGGACAGCGTTGTCGCCGCGCAGGTGCTGTCCGAGCGGACGGGCCGGCTCGTCGCGCAGCTCGCCGGCTATCGAGGGACGAGGATCCTGCAGGACAACGTGCTGTGGAAGCCGCCGGGCACGAAGGCGATCGGCTTCCACCAGGACTCCTCATACGCCGACTACCTGGTTCCGCCGGAGATGGTCACCTGCTGGATCTCTCTCGACGATCTGCCTGCCGACGCGGGTCCGATCGAGTACGTTCGCGGCTCCCATCGCTGGCCGAAGTCGCCGCCGCATCGTTCGCAGTTCCATGCGCCCGACGACTGGCTCGCGCCTGCGCGTGCTGCTTCGCCCGACGGCCCTGACGCCGAGCTCGACCTCGTTCCGGTGGTGGTGAAGGCCGGTGGCGGCTCCTTCCACCACGGGCTCACCTGGCACGGGTCGGCGCCGAACGTGAACGCGACGACGTCCCGGATGGCCCTCGTCTCGCACCTGTTACCGGTGGAGGCGCGGTTCCACGAGACGAACGTCGACCTCGTGTACTCGCGCTACCGGCGGCGTGGCGACCTCTCTCTCGAAGAGTCCTTCTTCCCGGTTACCTGGGACGTGACCGGCTACCGCACCCCCTGGCTCGCGGAGCTTCCCGAACTCGGCTACTTCCCCCGGAAGAACTCAGAACGGACGCCGGAAGCAGGTCGGGGGAAGTAGCTGAAGTGATTCGGTTTCGGTGAGTTCCCGTCAATTCGTGTGTTGTCACGGGGCGAATCCCGACCGACGGCACGAGCGAGGCTCGACGGAGCGCGTTTCTCCCGGGGGAGTGGGCTAGTGCGGCGTCTCCCAACGTCTGACGGGATACCGTTCCGGTTCGGGACGCCGCACTAGTCGGAAGTCGCGTCGGAACCGCCCTGGCCGATCTGCTCGTACCGACCGCCGTGGAACAGCAGAGGTGCACCCTCTCCGTAGCGCACGTACTCGACCTGCCCGAGGAAGAGCGAGTGGTCGCCGCCCCAGTAGCAGCGCACGACCCGGGCGACGAGGTGGGCGAGCGCTCCACCGACGAGCGGCGTGTCGTGGACGATCTCGAACTCGGGTTCGGGCGCGTCCGCCGTCTCGCGTCCCGCGAAGCGATCGGACAGCCTCGCCTGGCTCGCCTCGAGCACCGAGACCCCGTACCGGGCGCCCTCCCGAAGGAGCGCGTTCATCCGCGCCCGCCGGTCGACCGAGATCAGGATCAGCGGCGGCCGAAGCGAGACGGACATGAACGCGTTCGCCGTCATCCCGTGGGCCTGGTCGCCTGCCAGCGTCGTGATCACCGTGACGCCGGTCGCGAACATGCCGAGCGTGCGCCGAAACTCGACGAGCGGGTCCGATCCGGGACCCGAGCCGCTCTCCAGCGCCGCCGCCTCGGGGACGTCCTCGAACGGAGACTCGATGCCGTAGGCCGCCTCCGTGCTCGGCGGGAGACGTACGGGAACGTCGAACTCGCGCGGGGCGGGCGTCT
>VGCB01000597.1 GCA_016870235.1 Actinomycetota bacterium
TACAACGTGCTGGCCGTCGGCAACGTCGACCTCAACGGCACGGTCGATCGGACGGACGACGCCATGGCCGGCACGTCGAGCTTCGTCGACCCGACCTCGGCGTTCGGGGATCGCGAGAAGCCCGAGGTGTCGGCGCCGGGGACGAACATCGCGATGCTGTCGAGCGGGCTCCCGTACGCCGGTCAGGTCGACACCGGCACGAGCATGGCGTCCCCGATGGTCGCCGGCGAGGCCGCCCGGCTCGTCCAGCGGAAGTCGTTCCTCGGCATCTGGCCCGAGCAGCTCCGGGCGATCATCATGGCGAGCGCGCGCCACAACGTCGAAGGCTCGGAGCGCCTCTCGGACGTCGACGGCGCCGGCATGATCGCGATCGACGGCGCCGTCCGCGTCCTCGACGGGGGCCGCCACGGCGGCATGCGCGTCGATTGCTCGACGTTCGGAAGCGCCCGGGTTGCCGGGCGGGTCGAGCTGCGACCGGAGGAGCGCCTCCGCGCCGCGATCTCGTGGACGACGGATCCATCGGCTGCCGACTACGCGACCCGGCCGAGCGCCGACCTCGACCTCGAGGTCAGGGGCCCGAGCAGGTCGTTCTTCTCGAGCAGCTTCGACAACACGAGCGAGATCGTGGACTTCCGCGCGCCGGTCGCCGGGACGTACGAAATCCGCGTCGTCAACTTCCGCTGCGCGCGCTCGACCTTCGTCGGCTGGGCGCACCTGAACCCCTGAGGCCATCTCTCCGAACACGCCTCGCGGCACCGTCCCTCTGGCGGTGCCGCGAGGCACACGAGCTCCGGCGGCGCCGACACGGTCTCGGGCGGCCCGCGACCGTGCCTCAGGTGGTCAGTCCGGCGTCGACGACGAGGTTCTGGCCCGTCATCAGGCTCGAGTCGTCGGTCGCGAGGTAGACGACGGCACGTGCCATCTCCTCTGGCGTGCAGGCCCGTCTGAGCGCGGACATGCTCTCGAGGAGCTCTTTCCCCTTCTCCGGGTCGATGCCGAGCTCCTTGGCGATCCCCGGCATCGCCGATCGGTAGATCGCGGCCTCGGGCATCGCGCCGGGCGTCAGCACGTTGACACGGACGCCGTCGGGCGAGACCTCGGCCGCGAGCGTCCGCGCGAAGCCGACGAGCGACGACTTCGTCGCCGCGTACGGCGCCGCCAGCGGGAAGCCGCGCAGGATCCCCGCGCTCGCGACGAGCACGATCGCGCCCCGCCGGCGCGGCACCATCTGCCGGAGCGCGGCACGCGTGACGAGGAAGGTCGAGCGCATGTTCGTCGCGATCACGTGCTCCCGCTCCTCCAGCGGGACGTCGACGAGCCGCATCGGCGTCCCGTGCGTCGCGGCGGCGTGGAGCACCGCCTCGACGGGCCCGAGCTCGGCGGCGGCCGCGAAGACGGCGTCGACGTGCGCCTCGCCCGAGACGTCGCCCGGCACAGCGAGCCCCCGCCGGCCCAGCTCCTCGACGGCGGCGACCGAGGCGTCGAGCGTCGCAGCGGTGCGCCCGGTGACGACAACGTCGTAGCCGCGGGACGCGAGCGCCTTCGCGCTCGCGTCCCGCAGCACGCCGCCGCCGCCGGTGATGACCGCGATCGGCATGGCTACGTGCTGCGGGAGCCGATCCGCGAGAGAAGCACCGCGCCCACGAGGACGAGGCCCTGGACGATGTTCGCGATCGACGCCTTCCAGTTGAGGAGGATCAGCCCCGTCTGGATCATCTGCATGAACAGGATCCCGAACGCGGTGCCGGGGATGTGGAACACGCCTCCGCGGAGCGTGGCGGCGCCGATGAAGAGCCCGGCGTACGCCGGCAGCAGGTAGCCGGTGGCGGCGTTCGCGTAGTACTGCTGCGCCTGGGCGGTGACGAGGACTCCGGCGAGCGCGGCGCCCAGCCCGACGATCACGAACCCGATCAGCCGCACGAGCTCGACGTTCACGCCGCCGAGGCGGGCCGCCTCGATGTTTCCCCCGACCGCCGCCATGTAGCGGCCGAGCACCGTGTGCTCCGTCACGAACCACAGCAGCACGAGGACCGCGATCGCGATCCAGACGGGAAGCGGCAGGTCGAGGAAGCTCTTGCTCGCGATGTCGAG
>VGCB01000598.1 GCA_016870235.1 Actinomycetota bacterium
GCCGCGCCGGAGACGCAGGCGCTCTTCGAGGCGCTGCCGCGCCGGCTCGAGGCCACGGGCGCCCGGCCGCGCGCCGTCGAGCTTCCCGACGATTTCCGCGGCATCGCCGACGACCAGGGGACGATCTGGACGTACGAGATCGCGCGGTGCCTCGCCGACGAGCACGGCCGGCATCGCGACCGGATCAGGGGCGTGCCGCTGCGGCAGATGCTCGACGCCGGCGCCGCGATGGACGTGGCCGAGGTCGACGAGGCAAGAGCGCGCGTCGCCGCGTGCCGCGCAGGCCTTCCCGACGCGTTCCACGGGCTCGACGCGCTGCTCGTCCCGGCTGCGCCCGGCGAGGCGCCCGCCCTCGCGGCCACGGGCGATCCGATCCTCAACCGCGTCTGGTCGGCGCTCGGCGGACCGGCGGTCGCGGTACCGGCGGGGTGGGGGCCGTCGGGTCTGCCGCTCGCCGTCCAGGTCGTGGGCCGTCCCGGCGACGACGCACGCGTTCTCGCGGCGGCCGCCTGGGTCGCATCGGCGCTCCGGCCCGCCTAGGAAGCGTCATCCCCGACGGGCACAGGCCGTCTGGCCGTGCCGGCAGTCGCGCTGCGTGTCCCCGGTCCCGCGGCGTGTCTCGGTCGCGCCCGTAGCGGGCCACGAGCGCTCCCTGCGAGCCTTGTGTTGATTCAACACAAGGCTCGTCCTCGCCGCGCACTCGCCGAGCACGCCCGGCGCGCGCCGTGGTCGTCGTCTTCGAGCTTCCAACGGTTGGCGCCCCGAGATCCTGTTCAATGACGGCATGGCCGTCGCTGCGCCGCCCGCCTCGCTCGGAGACCGGATCGACCTCTGGCTCGCCGCGGAGCCCGAGGGCCTCGCCGACCCCTACGGCCTCTTCGAGGAGATCCGTGCCGCCGGTCGCGTCGTGCTCCACAACGGGATGGCGTTCGTCACCGGCTACGACGACGTCAAGGCCCTGATCCGCGCGCATCCGGGCCTCTCCCGCCAGGCGGCGAGCCGTGGAGGCCGGGCGCTCGCGTTCCGGAGCGCGCTGGACGACGCACACCGGCGCACGTTCGACGAGGTCTCCGCGATCCAGGAGCTGTTCATCAGCCGCACCGACCGCGACGTCCACGCGCGGCTCCGGGCGATCGCCCACCGGGCGTTCACGCCGCGCAAGATCGCGGCGCTCGAGGAAGCGCTCCAGGGCTTCGTGGACGAGCTGATCGCGAGGGAGCAGGGAAAGGACGAGGCCGACCTGATGAACCTCGCCTACGGCCTGCCGCTCTGGGCGATCTGTCACCTGCTCGGCGCGTCGCCCGCAGACCGGGAGCCGATCCACGAGTGGTCGCTCTCGATCGGCGCCAACCACGGGGCGTTCGACGCGAACCGGCTCACCGCCGCCCATGCCGCCCACGGGATGTTCGACGCGTACGTCCAGGATGTGATCGAGAGGCACCGGCTCGAGCCCGGCTCGGCGGGCGAGCTCGTGGCCGCGCTGCTCGACGCCGAGCAGGGCGACCGGCTGACGGAGGCGGAGCTGTCGGCCATGTTCGTCGTCCTCCTCTTCGCCGGGCACGAGACGACCACGAACCTTCTCGGCGGCGGGCTCCGCGAGCTGCTCCTGCGGCGCGACGCGTGGGACGCGCTCGTCGCCGACCCGTCGCTCCTCCCGAACGCGATCGAGGAGGTGCTCCGGTACGTGACGCCCGTGCAGTTCCTCTTCCGCTATGCGATCGGGGAGATCGAGATCGGCGAGGACGCGATTCCCGCCGGGGCCACCGTGTTCCCGCTGCTTCCCGCGGCGAATCGCGACCCCGACGTCTTCCGCGACCCGTGCGTGCTCGACATCCGTCGGCCGGAGGCGGGCAACCACCTCGCCCTCGGGTTCGGCCCGTACTTCTGCCTCGGCGCCTCGCTCGCGCGGCTCGAGGCGACGGTCGCGTTCCGCACGCTGCTCGACCGCTACCCGCGGATGCGGCTCGTCGACGCGGAAGCCACGCACACGGGCAGCGCGATGCTGCGGCGGCTCGTCGATCTCCGCGTCGTGCTCGAGCCGTAGGCGCTCGTCGCGACTCCGGTCGCCCGCCGGACCGCCCTCTATC
>VGCB01000599.1 GCA_016870235.1 Actinomycetota bacterium
GGGGTCGCGCCCGAGAAGGAGCTTCGAGAGCTCGCCCATCCCGTCCGCGCCGAGGCCGCCGCCGATGCGCTCGCCGGAGACGTGAGCGAGCCCGCCGACGTCGCGACGCATCCGTTCGAGCGTCTCCGGAGCCAGCGTGAACGCGAGCTGGCTCACGAGGCGGAGGCCGCGGAGGATACGGAGCGGATCCTCCTGGAAGCTCTCGTCGCCGACAGTGCGCAGGACGCGTCTCTCGACGTCGGCGACGCCGCCGAACGGGTCGACGATCTCCCCCGTGACGAGCCGCCTCGCGATCGCGTTGACCGTGAAGTCCCGGCGCCCGAGATCCTGCTCGAGCGAGATCCCACCGGTCAGGATCTCGAAATGGCGATGGCCGGGGCCGGTCGACCGCTCCGCCCGCGGGGGCGTGATCTCGATCCCCGCCGGCGCGAGCCGCCGGATCTCGCGATCGCGGGAGAAGAGGCGGACGCCGACGAGCTGCCCGTGCACCTCCAGATCCTCCACCCTGCCGTGCGGCTCGAGCAGCGCCCGCAGGCCTGCGTGATCGACGCCCGGGACGACGAAGTCCTCGTCGGCATGCTCGATGCCGAGCAGCTCGTCGCGCACCGCGCCGCCGACGACATACGCGTCGAGATCGAGGCTGCGGATGTATGCACGGATCGGCGTCGGCATCGAGTTCATCGTAGAGCTGGCCGGCGTACCGGCCCGGCTCCCGACGACACTGCCGGGTTGGCCCGTTCAGGCGGAGATGCGGTCCGGCGCAGACCGCGCTCATCGATTTCCGTGCGCTCATCGCCGCACCGAGGGGGCCGCAGGTCGATGCGTTCGCCCCCGGGCTGCGCTCCGCGCGGCACAATGTCGCCCACATGAGCTTCACGCTGCGCACGCTTCGACCGAACGAGCATGCCGAGGTCGCCGAGCTCATCTGCTCGTCGATGAACACTTGGGACATCCTCCACGGCAGCGCGCCGGGCCGCTTCTCCGGCGGGCCGCCCCAAACCGCCTTGTTCCCGCTCGTCTACGAGCAGCTCGACCCCGGCATGTGCGTGGTCGCGGAAGCGCCCAACGGCCGCCTCGCCGGCTCGTGTTTCTACCGCGAGCGCGAAACCCACGTCGCCCTCGGGATCATGAACGTCGCCCCGAACTACTTCGGCCGGGGAGCCGCGCGGCAGCTGCTCGACCACGTGGTCTCCTTCGAGGAGAGCACCGGCAAGCCGCTGCGTCTGGTCGCGAGCGTGATGGATCTCGACTCGTTCTCGCTGTACACGCGCGCGGGATTCGTACCGCGACTGGTCTATCAGGACTTCGTTCTCCAGGTCCCGCCCGCGGGGCTCGACGATCCGATCCCCGGCGCCGATCGGATCCGTCCGGCAACGGCCGACGACGTCGAGGCGATCGCCGAGCTCGAGCTGTCCGGCATCTCGCGGCGCAAGGACTAGGCGTACTTCATCGCGAACGGCGACGGCTTCTGGACGACGAAGGTGATCGAGGGCGCGAGGGGCCACCTCGACGGCTACCTCGTCTCGGTCGGGCACCCGCTGTTCCGCGAGACCGGCCCCGGTGTCGCGCGTACCGAGGAGCAGGCGGCGGCGCTGCTCGTGAGCCACCTGAACGACCATCGCGGCGAGTGGGTGCTGTTCCTCGTCCCGGTCGAATGCTCCGAGCTCGTTGCGCGCGCCTACCGATGGGGCGGGCGCAACTGCGAGATACACGCTGCGCAGGTGCGCGGCGCGTCTGCGCCCTTCCGCGGCGTCTCGTTGCCGACGTTCCTGCCCGAGACGGGCTAGCACGCTCTGACGGACGCGGGCTCCCTGGCGGCTAACAATGCGCCACGGCTTCGATCTCGACGAGCCCGCCCAACGGGAGCTTCGCGACCTGGAACGCCGACCGTGCGGGCGGCCGATCGCCGACGTGACGTGCGTAGACCTCGTTCATCGCCTGGAAGTCGCCGAGATCCATCAGGAAGACGGTCGTCTTGACGAGCTTGTCCATCGAGGATCCCGCTGCCTCGAGGATCGCGGCGATGTTCCGGAGCACCTGTTCGGTCTGCTCGACGATGCCACCCTCGACGGCGGT
>VGCB01000600.1 GCA_016870235.1 Actinomycetota bacterium
ATCGGGACGCAGGAGGGCACCGTCCGGATCGCGCTCGTCGGCAAGTACGTGAAGCTTCGCGACGCCTACCTCTCGGTGTTCGAGGCGCTCAAGCACGCAGGCATCCACCACGGGGTCAACGTCGAGGTGGAGTGGCTCGACGCGGAGCACATGTCGTACGAGGAGGCGGTCGCGCGCCTCGAGCCGATGGACGGCATCCTCGTCCCTGGCGGCTTCGGCTCGCGCGGCTGGGAGGGGAAGATCCTCGCGTGCCGCGTCGCCCGTGAACAGCGCATCCCGTACCTCGGGATCTGCCTCGGCATGCACGTCGCCGTCTCCGAGTTCGCTCGCCACGTCTGTGCGCTCGAGGGGGCGAACTCGACCGAGATGGATCCGGAGACGCCGTTCCCGGTGATCGACCTGCTGCCGGAGCAGAAGGGGGTCGAGGACCTTGGCGGCACGATGCGGCTCGGGGCCGAGGCCGTCGAGATGGTGGAGGGGACGCGAGCGCGAGAGACCTACGGCGCCGCGGTCATCCACGAGCGGCACCGGCACCGCTACGAGGTCAACAACCAGTTCCGCGGTCAGCTCGAGGAGGCGGGCCTCGTCGTCTCGGGGACGTTCCAGCAGGGGCGGCTTGTCGAGATCGTCGAGCTCCCGGATCACCCGTGGTTCGTGGCGAGCCAGTTCCATCCCGAGTTCAAGTCGCGCCCGACCCGACCGGCGCCGCTCTTCCGCGACTTCGTCGGCGCCGCCTACGCCCGGGCCCGCAGCAGAGGGCTCGCGTTCTCGCCGGCGACCGTCTGACCGCGGGCGTGGCGACGACGGCGACAGCTCCCGTCACGGAGATCGTCGACCTCTTCGTCGAGCTCTGCACGATCCCGAGCCCCGCAGGCGAGGAGCGGCGGATCGCCGACCGGGTCGGGGCGGAGCTGACCGCGCTCGGGCTCGACTGGGACGAGGACGGATCTGCGGGGACGACCGGCTCGACGGCCGGGAACCTCTACTGCCGGCTGCCCCCGACCGCCCCCGGCACGCCGCTCTTCCTGTGCGCGCACCTCGACACCGTCGCCCTCGACGGAGCCCTCGAGCCGGTCGTCGAGGGCGGCACCGTCAGGAACGCCGGGGGCACGATCCTCGGCGCCGACAACAAGGCGGCGATCGTGGCGATGATCGAGGGGGTGCGCCGTGTCGTCGAGGAAGGCCGTCCGCACGCGGGCGTCGAGCTCGTGTTCACGACGATGGAGGAGCTCGGTCTCCGCGGCGCGTACGCGTTCGACCACGCCCGGCTGCACGCGCGGACGGGCTTCGTCTACGACCAGCAGGCGGCGATCGGCTCGATCGTCGTCGGCGCCCCGTGGCAGCGGTGGATCCGCGCCCGGCTCCACGGCCGCGCCGCGCACGCGGGGATGGTGCCGGAGGAAGGGCGCTCGGCGATCGTGGCGGCGTCGCGCGCGATCGCGGATCTGCGTCTCGGTCGGATCGACGAGGAGACGACTGCGAACGTCGGGCTGATCAGCGGCGGGACGGCGCGGAACGTCGTTCCCGAGTGGTGCACGTTCGACACGGACGTGCGCTCGCACGACGAGCGCAAGCTCTCGGGCCTCGTGCAGGAGCTGCTCGACGCGATGGCCTACGCCGCAAGCACCTCCGACTGCACGCTCGAGACCGAGGTCGTCCAGCTCTACGGGGGCTACCGCTTCGATCCGCGCGACCCTGCGATCGCCCTCGCCTCCGCCGCGCTTCGCCGCGTCGGGCGCGAGCCGGTGCTCGAGCGCACCGGGGGGGGCGCCGACGCGAACGTCTTCAACGAGAGGGGACTCGTCTGCGTCAACCTCGCGAACGGGATGGCCGACATCCACACGGCGGACGAGCACATCGCCGTCGCCGATCTGGAGCTGATGGCCGCCGTCACCGTCGCGCTGGTCGAGGCCGCACTCGAGGGCTGATCACGCTCACGCTCGCATTCGGGACGGTGACCGCGGTCAACGACCGCTTGCCGGGCATGATCCGTCTGGAGGTGGACGGGCAGCCGGCGATCGCCTATCCGCGGCTCACCGGTGAGGTCGAGGTCGGTGACAGCGTCATCGTCAAC
>VGCB01000601.1 GCA_016870235.1 Actinomycetota bacterium
CGTCCAGCGTCTTGCGGTCGGTCACGTCGACCCCGGAGACGTACCAGTGGCAGGAGTCGAGGCACACGCCGAGGCGCGGGTGCCGGTCGACCGCGTCGACGAGCACGGTGAGCTCGTCGAGCGAGCGCCCGATCGTGCCGCCGGCGCCCGCGGAGTTCTCGAGCAGAAGCCAGAGGTCGTCGGTCGTGAGCTCGAGCAGCGTGCGGAGCGCCGGGACGACGCGCTCGAGCCCGACCTCGAGCCCGTCGCCGAGGTGGGAGCCGACGTGGAAGATGACCGCTTCGGCCCCGATCGCCCGGGCGGCCTCGAGCGACGAGCGCATCGCCGCGACCGACTTCGTGTGGATCGCCTTGTCGGGGCTCGCGAGGTTGACGAGGTAGAGGGCGTGGCAGACGACGGCGCCGATCCGCGCCTCCTCGCGGCGCTCGCGAAAGCGCCGGACCTGCTCGGGGCTGTGCGCGGTCGGTCGCCACATCCGCGGGCTCTGCGTGAACACCTGGACGGCGTCGCAGCCCATCTCCTGGGCCCGGTCGATCGCGTTCGAGATCCCCCCGGACGACGAGACGTGGGCGCCGAAGAGCACGGGTCAACGCTACTGCACGGGCGGGAAGTACGATCGCGCCGTGACCGTCCGCGTCCGCATGGCGCCGTCCCCGACCGGATTCCTCCACATCGGCGGCGTCCACACGTTCCTCTTCAACTGGCTCTATGCGCGCGGGCGCGGGGGCGAGTGCCTGCTCCGGATCGAGAACACCGACACGAGCCGCGAGGTCGACGAGGCCGTAGAGCAGATCCAGTCCTCACTCCGCTGGATCGGGATCGACTGGGACGGCCCGGTCACGTTCCAGCTCGACGCGATGGAGCGCTGCCGCGAGCATGCGGCGCGTCTCGTGGCCGAGGGGAAGGCCTACGAGGACGAGGGCGCGATCCGCTTCCGGATGCCCGACGAGGGCGTGACCGGCTGGGAGGACGCGGTGCGCGGGTGGATCGAGTTCCCGAACGCGCAGCTCGACGACCTCGTGATCGTCCGCTCCGACGGTCGCGCGACCTACAACTTCGCCTCGCCGGTCGACGACATGCACGACCGGATCACCCACGTGATCCGCGGCGACGATCACATCTCGAACACGCCGAAGCAGCTGAACATCCTGCGCGCGCTCGGGCACGAGCCGCCGGTGTACGCGCACGTGGGGATGATCCTCGGGCCGGACGGCAAGAAGCTCTCGAAGCGCCACGGCGCCGTCTCGGTCGACGAGTTCCGCGAGGCCGGGTACCTGCCGGACGCGCTCGTCAACTTCCTGGCGCTGATCGGCTGGGCGCCCGACGGCGAGACGACGATCCTGCCGCGCGACGAGATCGTGGCGCGCTTCTCGCTCGAGGCGGTGAGCGCGAGCCCGGGGACGTTCGACTACGCGAAGCTCGACTGGATGAACGGCGTCTATCTCCGCGCGCTCGCGCCCGAGCGGTACGCCGACGCGCTGGCGGCGTTCCTGCAGGAGCGCGGCGTCGGTTGGGACGAGGCGCTCGTGCGGCGGGCGGCGCCGATCGTGCAGGAGAAGATCGGCCGGTTCGGCGAGTTCGCGGGCTTCGCCGGTTTCCTCTTCGGCGACGTCCAGCCGGACCCCGCGCTGCTCGACCGTGCGGTGCTGGCGGCGGCGCGCGAGCGGCTCGCGGCTGCAGAGTGGACGCTCGCGGAGATCGAGTCGGCGCTAAAGCAGGTCTGCGACGACCTCGGGCAGAAGCCGAAGGCGGTCTACCTGCCGATCCGCGTGGCGGTGACCGGATCGCGCGTCTCGCCGGGGCTGTACGAGAGCATCGAGCTCCTCGGCCGCGACGCGGTCGTCGCCCGGCTCGACGCCGCTGCAGCGCTCCCGTGAGGCTCGTGCTCCGTACCGGGTCGGCGTCACCGGCGCGTCACCGCGGCCGGCAGGCCGCCTAACGAACTTCTAACCCGTTCGCCTTCGGGAGAGTGGTACGGTCGAAGCGGTTGCCTCTCGCGCCCGACCCGACTCCTCCCCCGTCGGGAGCGCAATCGGAGGCAGCCGCCGGATTAGCGGCGGG
>VGCB01000602.1 GCA_016870235.1 Actinomycetota bacterium
TCGGCGTCGACATCGCCGCGACGAACGACCTCCGGCTCGCGCACCTGTTCCGCACGGCGGGCGAGAGCATCGAGCCCGAGAGGACGCCGCAGATCGTCATCCCCCCGGCGGCCGGCGAACGGCTCGGCGTCACCGAGAGGCGGTTCCGGACGCTGATCGAGCAGCTGCCTCTCGTCGTCTACATCGACCTTCCCGACGACCTTGCGACGAGCGTCTACACGAGCCCACAGCTCGGTGCGATGCTGGGCTTCACACTCGACGAGTGGTTCGACAACGACACGTTCTGGGAGCTCATCCATCCCGACGACCGCGAGCGCGTCCAGCTGCAGCTCGAGGAGCAGATCGCGACGAACGGGCGTTTCCTCGACGAGTACCGATTCGTTGCGCGCGACGGGAGGATCGTCTGGGTGCGGGACGAGTCGACGGTTGTCGTCGGCGACGACGGGAAGCCGCTCTACGTGCAGGGGTACTACCTGGACATCACCGAGCGGCACGCCTCCGAGGAGGCGCTCCGGGTCGAGCGGGAGTGATTCGCGCAGCTGGCCGAGAACATCGAGGAGCTCTTCTTCGTGTTCAATCTCCAGCGGCGGCGGTTCAGCTATGTCAGTCCCGCGTACGAGCGGCTGACCGGGCTCCCGGTCGACGCGGTGTACGACGACCGCGAGGCGTACATGCAAGCCGTCCACCCCGACGACGCACACCTCCTCACCCTCGAGGCCTTGGCCGCCCAGGGCGAGCGAGGCGGAGTCGAGTTCCGCTTCCGGCGCCCCGACGGCGCCGTCGGCTGGCTCCGCTCGCGATGGTTCCCGGTCGTCGAGGACGGCGTCGCGGTGCGCGTCGTCGGCCTCGCTCAGGACGTCACCGAGCGCCGCCAGGCCGAGGAGGCGCTCGAGGAGGAGCGCCAGGAGCTCATGCTCGAGCGGGAGCGCTTCGTGACGCTAGCCGACAACATCGACGGAGTCTTCTGGCTACGCGACGCGGCGGACGGCAGCGTCGCCTACGTCAGCCCAGCCTTCGAGACGATCTGGGGGATCTCCCGAGAGATGCTCTACTCGAGCCCGTACACCTGGCGCGCGCACATCCATCCGGACGACCAGGCCACCGTGCTCGAGAAGGTCGGTGAGGAGAGCGGGGGCGTGCGCACGGTCAGCGAGTACCGGGTGATCCGCCCCGACGGCAGTGAGCGCTGGGTGCGCGACCGCGCGTTCCCGATCGTCGAGAACGGCCGCGTCGTTCGCATCGCGGGCATCGCCGAGGACGTCACCGAGCGCCGGCGTGACGAGGTGGCGCTCCGCGAGAGCGAGGAGGTGCACCGCACGCTCAGCGAGTCGCTCCGTCGCCTCGGCGATCGCGTCGAAGCCGTCCGCGAGGACGAGCGAGCACGGATCTCGCGTGAGGTCCACGACGAGCTCGGCCAGGCGCTGACCGCTCTCAAGTTCGACCTGCACCTGCTGCAGGAGCGGGCCACCGACGAGGCGTCCGACCGGCTCGCGCAGATGATCGAGACCGTCGAGCACACGATCGAGGCCGTCCGTCGGGTGTGCGCGGACCTGCGGCCGCCCATGCTCGACGACCTCGGCCTCGTCGCCGCCCTCGACTGGCAGGCCTCGACCGTCGAGCGCACCACCGGGATCCGCTGCCGGCTCACCGCGCCCGACGCCGGCGACGTCGTCGTCTCCGCCCAGATCGCGACCGAGGCGTTCCGCATCGCGCAGGAGGCGCTGACGAACGTCGCGCGCCACGCGGACGCATCGAACGTCGACGTGGTCGTCGCGCTCCAGGGGCAGAACCTCGAGCTCAGGATCGAGGACGACGGCACGGGCGTCGACGTCGCCGACATCTCGAGCGGCCTCGGGATCCTCGGCATGCGCGAGCGCGCGCTGCGCGTCAACGGCTCTCTCGACGTCGGCCGGTCGACGGATGGCGGCACCGCGATCGTGCTCCGCGTGCCGCTCGACGGCTGAGCGCGCGTAGGAGGATTCCTACAGAACGGCGCGGATCACGTCCGACTGGCGGAACGCCGCGAGATGCGAGATAGTAGTCGCGGGC
>VGCB01000603.1 GCA_016870235.1 Actinomycetota bacterium
TACATGAGCCAGCTCGAGCGCGGCAAGGCGCGGCCGAGCCCGGAGACCCTCGCGTGGCTCGCCGGTCGCCTCGGCACGGAGGTCGAGTACCTGGAGACGGGCACCACCGCGTCGGAGCGCGCAACGGCGGAGGCCGTGCTGGCAACTGCGCGCGAGCTGCTCGCGGCGCGACGCACGCGCGAGGCCGCCGCCGCGTTCCGGACGGGCAGGTCGCTCGCCGAGGGTGTCCGGTCCCCGGACCTCGTCCTCCAGGCGATCTGCGGCGAGGCGCGCGCCCGTGTCGGGCTCGGCGAGATCGCCGCGGCGCGAGCGCTCGTCGAGAAGGCGTCCGCGCGGGGAGGGACAGAGGCCGGAAAGGCGGAGATCGCCTACGTCGGTGGTCTCGTCTCCTACACCGCGGGCGACGTCCACGGCGCCGTCGCGAGGCTCGACGACGCGCTCGCGCTCGCGGCCCGCGCTGGCTCCCCGTCCGACGGCCTCCGGCTCGACATCCTCGACATCAGGGCCCGCTGCTTCCGGCGGCTCCGCGACCTCGAGGCCGCGCGCGAGGACGTCGAGCGGGCGCTCGAGCTCGCAGGGGCGGGAGCCGACGAGCGCCGGCGCGCCGATGCCCTGTTCCAGGCGACGCTGGTCGCCCAGCGGGAGGGCCGCTGGGTGCTCGCGCGCGCGAGCGCGAGAGGCGATCGCGCTCTACGAGGCGATCGGCGATCTCCGCGCGGCGGCGCGGATGCGAAACAACCTCGCCGGCGTCGAGAGCCTCCTCGGCAACATCGACGCTGCGGTCGACCTGCTGGAGCGTTCGCGCTCCGCGCTCGAGGCGCTGGGACTGGAGGCCGACGTCGGCTACGTTCTCACCTCGCTCGCCGAGATCCACCTCGACGGCGATCGGCCCCGGCAGGCCGCCGATCTCGCCCTGCGCGCGCTCGCGCTGCTCGAAGGCCGCGCCGATCACGTCCTCGAGACGGGCATGGCCCATCTCGCGCTGGGTCGGGCGTTGACCCGCCTGGGCGATCTCGACGAGAGCCGCGCGCACCTCGACCGGGCGGCAGCGATCTTCGACGCGAGCGCATCGCCCAGCCATCGGGCCGAGGCATGGCTCGCGGAGGGAGATCTCGCGCGCAGCCGGGGCGACGAGCGGCAAGCCGCCCTTCTCTACCGCCGCGCGGCGGTCGCGCTCCAGCCCGGCTCCGTCGCCTGAGCCGCCGCCCCGCCGCAGGCGCCGCGTCACCCGATCGGGGGATCTTGCGAGCGCCGATGCACAGATCACCTTTCCGGGGGTCGAGAGGACGAGAGCGGCTGGTCAAGAACACAGGGAATCCCTCGGCCGACCGGTCGAGGGGCGTCTCCATCCCCGAAAGGAGCGCCCGCGCACAGGAAAGGCCCAGCCCTTGCCACGATCGTCGGCCTGATCGCGTCGGCCGCCGCGATCGCAGCCGTCGGCGGAAGCTGGTTCGACGGGCCGTAGGCTCGCGCGGTGGTAGCCACGGTCGGCCTCGGACCGCAGGAGGCCGGCCGGGGGCTCGCCCCGCAGGCGCTCGGGACGGTCGCGGGTCGCTCCGACGGCACGGTGTCCGGTCGTCGGGGTGTGCTGCCCGGCGGCGCTCGACGGTCGATGATGAGGACTTCGTAAGGTCAGGTAGAAGCGACCTCCGCGGCGGGTAGCATCGGGAGATGCGCTTAGCACGCTGCGAGCACGTTACGGGATCCGTCGTTCAGTCGTCGACTCGGCGGCTCCCAGTCATCGGTACGTGACCGCACGCGCCCGTCTCGTCCGGGGTCTCACGGCGCTCGCGTGCGTCGTGATCTGCTCGGCGGTCGTGTCACCCGCCGTCTCTGCGTCGCCGAACATCACCACCGGGATCTACGACGACGCGCAGATCCTCTACGGCAACCCGGACAAGGTCTTTCCGATCCTGCGAGAGACGCACACGGGGCTCATCCGCGTCAGCCTCTGGTGGGGTGGGGCGAACGGCGTCGCGAAGAGACGGCCTGCGCAGCCGACGAACCCCAACGATCCCGCCTACGAGTGGGCGACGTACGAC
>VGCB01000604.1 GCA_016870235.1 Actinomycetota bacterium
ACCCGACGATCGAGCACGAGCTCCTCCGCTACATCGACCGGCGAAACCACCACCGCCACGACCCCAAACTCCGCCGCGCCGAGAAACGAGGCTGCTTTCACTGAAGGGGCACTAGAATCCGCTCGACATGGAGGCACTCCCGAACCATCCGCACGCGCCGGGCGACGACGACGTCGCCGTCGCCGCGCGCGAGTTCCGCGCCGCTGTGACGCGGATCTCGAGACGGCTGCGTGCGGAGGAGCCTGTCCTCTCGCTCGCCCAGACCGCGGTTCTCGGCCACCTCGTCGACGTCGGCCCGCGGACGACGAGCTGGCTCGCGACCGCCGAGGGTGTGCGGCCGCAGTCGATGGCGCAGGTCGTCCTCGAGCTCGAGGCGGCGGGCCTCGTCGAGCGACGGCCCGACGACGTCGATCGCCGGCAGGTGATCGTCGAGGTGACCGCGGCGGGGCGCCGTGCCTTCGACGAGGACAGGGCGTCGCGCGACGAGTCCTTCCGCGAGGCGATCACGAGCGTGCTCAACTCGCGTGAGCGGTCGATCCTGCTGCGGGCGATCCCGGTGCTCGCCCGGCTCAGCATCCTGCCGTAGCTCGCTCGGCCCGCGCTTCCCGCCCGCTCGTTGCGGGAGTGTCGGCGTGTGCCACGATGCCGCCCATGCGACGCGCTCGGACGGATGCCAGGCGCCTGGCGCTGGCGCGCCTGATCTCGATGTCCGGCTCCTCGGCGGCCGCGATCGCGCTCGCCGCGGAGCTCTGGTCGCGCACCGGTGACCCGGTCTGGGTCGCCGCCGCCGCGCTCTCGACGTCGCTCGTCGCAGGCCTCCTGACGCCGTTCGCCGGCGCGCTCGTCGACCGACATGACCGCCGTCGCCTGATGCTCGGCTCCGACCTCCTCGGCGGCCTCGTGTTCTGCGTGCTCGCCGTCGCGGCCGTCCTCGAGGCGCCGCCGCTCCTCCTCGTCCTCCTCGCCGGCGCCGCCGCGATCTGCGAGACGCCGTTCGTTCCCGCCTCGCGCGCCGCCCTCCCGAACCTCGTCGACGACGGCGACCTGCCATGGGCGAACGCGCTCCTCGCTCAGGTCGGCGGCCTCTCGTTCGCACTCGGCCCGGTCGCAGGCGGTCTGCTCGCCGCTGCCATCGGCGCTCCCGCCGCCCTCGCCGTCAACGCCGCCTCCTTCGTCTGCTCGCTCGGCCTCGTCTGGTCGATCCGCCGCTCGTTCGGCGGCGGTCCCGGCAGAGTCGCGAGGACGAGAGGCGCCGTGCGGGAAGGGTTCGGGTTCGTCCTCGGCGACTCGCTGCTCCGCGCGACGATCCTCTCCGGGTTCGTCGCCTTCATCGGCGTCGGCTTCGTGATCGCCGCCAATCCCGCGCTCGCCGATCTGCTCGGCGCCGGCGCCGTCGGCCTCGGTGCGTTGTGGGGCGGCTGGGGTGTCGGGACGATCGTGGGCGCACGCGTCGGTGGGTGGCTGTTGCGCGACGACCGGCTCGTCGCCTGGGCTGTCGTCGGCTTCGCCCTGCAAGCGCTCGGGCTCACCCTGATCTGGCAGCTGCCGAGCATCACGACGGTCGTGCTCGCGGTCGGACTCGGCGGGCTCGGCGGCGGCCTCGCCGATCCGGCGCGGCAGACGCTGATCCAGCGCCGCGCCCCGGACGCCGTCCGCGGGCGGGTCTTCGCGACGATGGAGGCCGTCGGCTGGAGCAGCTTCGCCGTCTCGCTCGTCGCCGCCGGGGTGCTCGTGGAGCGCGTCGGGATCCGGCCGAGCTACCTGCTCGCCGGGATGCTCTTCGCGTTCGGGACGCTGCTGATGGCGGCCCTCGCCGGCCCGCGCGCGCTCCGCTGCCCGGTACGTTCCGAGGCGCAGGCCGTCGCGGTCGAGCCCGCCTGACGGCCGGGCGCCCACCCGCGGCTACGCTGGGCCGGCCGTGGCCGCCCCGGTTCGCAAGGGAGAGGAGCTCGAGCTCCGCGTCGACTCGCTCGCCTACGACGGCACCGGTGCTCGCCCGGCTCAGCATCCTGCCGTAGCTCGACGCCGCACGATCAGACTG
>VGCB01000605.1 GCA_016870235.1 Actinomycetota bacterium
AAGTTCGAGGTAATCCGGCTCGGCATCGACCTCGATACCCGCCTGGCGAGTGCTGATGCCGGCCTCGACTACCGCCGGGTGCTCGGGGTGCCGCCCGATGCGCTCGTCGTCGGCTGGATCGGCAGGATGACGGAGATCAAGCGAGTGCCGGACGTCGTCGCCGCGTTCGCCTCGCTCCGGGCGCGCGGCGTCGAAGCGCGTCTCTGCCTGGTGGGAGACGGCCCCACCCGGAAGGCGGCAGAGGAGGCGGCGCGGGGGCAGGGCGTTATGCGCGAGTGCCTCTTCCTCGGCTACCACACCGACGTCGCGCCGTTCTACCGCTTCATCGACGTGCTCGTGCTGCTGTCGGGCAACGAGGGCACGCCCGTCGTCGCGATCGAGTCCCTCGCGGCGGGACGACCGGTCGTCGCCACCGACGTCGGCGGCGTCTCCGACGTCGTCACGGACGGCGTCGACGGCTTCCTCGTCCCCGAGCGCGGAGTGGAGGAGGCGGCCGACCGGCTGGAGCTCCTCGCGCAGGATCCCGAGCGTCGCCGATCGATGGGCGCCGCCGGCCGGGAGCGGGTCACCTCACGGTACGCGGTCTCCCGCCTCGTCGACGACGTCGACGGGCTCTACCGGCGGCTCCTCGCCGAGAAGCGGGTCGCCGTCCCGGCGTGAAGGCCGGACCATCTCCTCGATGAGCTGCCGGTACCGCCGCAGGGCCACGAGACGGTCGGCCTCGGCCTCGACGTAGGCGCGGCCGCGACGTCCCATCTCCTCGAGGTCGAGCGCCCCGGCGTGGGCGTCGCGGATGGCGACGGCAAGGAGGTCGGGCCGGTCGGGCGGCAGGACGATGCCGCAGTCGACCTCCGCGACGAGCCGCGCGGTCTCGGAGTCGGCATCTGCGGCCACGATCACGGGGCGCCCAGCCGCGAGGATCCCGTAGAGCCTGCTCGGGACGACGAAGCCGGAGAGCCCTCTCGCGAGCCCGACATAGTGGAGGTGCGCGGCAGAGAGCGACTCCGGCAGCGTCTCCCGCGGCTGGTAGGCGAGGAACGAGACCGCGTCCGCCTCGAGCCGTTCGACGAGCTGGTGGATCTCGCTCGAGCGGGCACCGAAGCCCGCGATGGGCACGCGCAGATCCGGCAGATCGCGCAGGTACGTCGTTGCAACGACGAGGTTGTCGAGATTCTGGGCGTGTCCGACATTGCCGGAGTGCATGACGACGAACGCGTCGGCGAGGCCGTTCTCGATCGCCCAGGCGTTGACCCGCGGACGGGGAGTGAGGAACTGCGTGTCGATCCAGTTGGGGATCACGGCGATGCGATCGGGAGACGCGCCCTTGGCGACGAGACGGTCGCGCATGCGGTCCCCGATCGCGACGACCCGGTCGGCGCGAGCGAGATAGAAGCGAACGAGATGGCGAAGCGCGCCCACGACCGCAGGATTCGAGAGGCGACCGAGCTCGGTCGCGATCTCCGGGAAAACATCCTGGCTGATCACGAGCAGCGGCACGCCGAACCTTCGCGCGACCACGAGACCGAGGTCGCCGACCACTGGCGGGTCGGTCATGCAGATGACGAGGTCGGGGCGTCGGACGGACAGGCCCCTGAAAAGGGAATCAGCGAGGTAGGTGACGTAGTTCGCCGTGCGATGGTGGAGTCGGCTTCGATCGAAGGCGGTCGATCGCGTCCGGACCACGAGGACGCCGTTCACCCATTCGTCGTAGGGGAGGGGACGGTCGTGCAGGCGGCCGGTGACGACGGTGACGTCGTAGTCCGGGGTGAGCGACTCGCAGAGATCGGCGAGGAGGTTCGCGGTCGCCTCGACGCCGGGCCTGTAGTACTGGTTGAGGACGAGGACGCGGCGGCGGGCCATCGCCTGAGGGTAGATGCGGCCGCGTCCCCGCGTCCCGTGCTGGCTCCCGCCGCCCGTGCGCGCGGCGAGGTTGCAGTACGGTTGGCCCGTGGAAGCAGGAGCCCCGACGCCCCAGGCGGCCTCGCGCGTCCTGTTCGTGCACCACCGCCCGGAGGCGAGCGGCGCGGCCCGGTCGCTC
>VGCB01000606.1 GCA_016870235.1 Actinomycetota bacterium
TCGAGCGTCGCGGCGACCTCGAATCTCGACGCCCGGCCGCCGCAGACGCAGACCGCCTCGCGGAGCGACCCGTGCACCTCGACGACCTCTCGGCTCCCCGCCTGCTCGTGGAGCGTGTCGACGTTCTGCGTCACGATGGTGGTGACGAAGCCCGCCGCCTCGAGCTCGGCGAGGGCCACATGGCCGGCGTTCGGGCTGGCGGCTCCAAGGACGTCGAGCCGCATCCGATAGAAATCCCACACGCGCTCGGGGTCGCGGCGGAACGCGTCGATCGAGGCCACCTCGAGCGGGTCGATCCCCTGCCAGAGCCCCGAGCCCGAGCGGAAGTCGGGGATCCCGCTCTCGGTGCTCATCCCCGCGCCCGTGAGGACGACGCAGCGTCCGGCCTCTCGCATCGCACGGGCAAGCGCTGCTGCCTCGTCCATGCGCGAACGAGTACCACACCACCCGTCGCGACGGGCCGGCGTCCGCGTCGGTGGGCCGGTGTACGGTTCGCGGCCGTGAACGGCTACGTCTTCCACCACGACGTCCGCGTCCGGTTCGCCGAGACGGACGCGCAGGGAATCGCCCATCACGCCGCCTACGTCGTGTGGCTGGAGGAGGCGCGGGTCGCCTGGCTCGACGCGTACGCGGGCGGCTACAAGGGGATCCAGGCCCGCGGGATCGAGGCCCTGACGACCGGGCTGCAGCTCGACTACCGCAAGGCGGCCGGGTTTCACGACCTGCTCCGGATCTGGGCCCGTTGCGCGGAGATCAAGGGGGCCCGGTTCCGGTACGAGTACGTGCTCGAGTGCGACGGCGACACGGTCGCGACCGGCTGGACGGCGCACGCGACCGTCGACCGCGCGACCCATCGACCGATCAGGGTCCCGGCGTGGTTCGCCGAGGCGGCAGCTACGGCCGAGGGGTGGGAGGCGCCGCCACCGGCGCCAGCTCGCTGACAGCCGGGGCGGGCACCGGAACAGGAGCGGAAGGAGGATCCGACGGCTCGGCTGCGGGCGCCGCCGGCGCCGCCGCCTCCGGCTCGCCGGCCGAGAGCTCGGGAACGACGGGAGCGGGCGCGACAGGCTCAGGCTGCCGGGTGCCGACCCGGACGATCGTCGGCTCGCCGATGTAGTACGACGGGAAGCGACGCTCGGAGAGGAGCTTGCCGTCGGCGTCGAACACGCGCCGCACGACGCTGGTCGAGAGCGGATGCGACCCGATCTGCTCCCGGATCCGCGTGCCGACCGTGAGCTCGGGGTCGCGGATCACGCGGAACGGCATCTTGCCCGCGATCCGCACCGGCTCCGTCTCCGTCTCGACCCTCCGCTTCGGCGACGTCCCGAGCAGCTTCACCGTCAGCGCACCCTCACCGACGAACAGGCGGACGAGCATCCAGCCACCGGTGTCGTTGACGAAGCGCAGGTCGAGGTCGGGATAGTTGACGGTCGCGTCGCGCCCGGTCGGGTAGTGGGAGATGTAGAGCGCGTGGTTCGTGCGATCGGCGATCGGGAGGCCGGCCTCGAAGGCGGCGTTGTAGACGGTCGTCGACACCTGGCACACGCCGCCGCCGATGCCGTTTCGGAGCTCGCCGTTGATGATCACCGGCGCCTCCTGGAAGCCCCTGCTCGCGTTCCGCTCGCCCGTGACGTCGTTGAACGAGAACGTCGCGCCGGGCGCGACGAGCGCGCCGTCGACGAGGTCAGAGACGAGCCGGACGTTGTGGAGGCGCCCGGGGGTGCCGCCGTACGTCGTCGTGTAGCTGGCGACGACCTCGCGGATGCCCATCGCCTTCGCCTCGTCCGTCGTCCGCGCCGGCTCCTCCGTCCGGACCGCGACCTGCGCCGTCCGCGCGCCCGTCGAGAACGCGGCCTTCTCGAGCCGCTCGACCGTCCGGGCGACGTCGAGGCGGACCCCTGGAACGGCGGGCGTGACCTCGACGGCTCCATCGCCGGTGACGGCCCAGCCGGCGTTCCGCGGCGAGCGGGAGACGCGGCGCGAGAGCTCCGCCAGCCACTGCTCGGCGCCGCGCCCGCCGATCGAGACGTCGC
>VGCB01000607.1 GCA_016870235.1 Actinomycetota bacterium
TGCACGAGGTCGAACGTCGTCCCGTCGAGGAGCATGTACTCCTCCTCGACGCCGACCGTGTACGGCTCGCTGCGCCCGAACCGGTGATCGAGGACGCTGCCGTAGTGCACCGACTCCATCCCGGTGATGGAGGCCGGCACCGCAGTCTCGACTCCGCTCACTGCCACCTCCACCCTGGCTCGACGGCGAGCTACACAGTATCGCGGTCCTGCGGGTCGTCTGCCGGCCACGTCTGGCGGATCTGCCCGTACGCTCCCGGGATGGAGGCGCTGCGACTGATCGACGGCTGGGACGTCCCGTTCGCGGCGGCGGGCGTCACCGATCCGGAGCGGACGCTCGCGACGCGCGGCGACGCGCAGAGGGCCGTCCGTCTCGCATCGGTCTCGAAGCCCGTGACGGCGCTCGCCGTGCTCGTCGCGGTCGAGGAGGGGGTCGTCGACCTCGACGCGCCGGCCGGCCCGCCGGGCGCGACCGTCCGCCACCTCCTCGCCCACGCCTCGGGGCTTCCGTTCGAAGGGCCGGCGCCGATCGTGTCACCCGGCCGTCGCCGCATCTACTCGAACGAGGGCTTCCGGCGTCTCGGCGATCACCTCGCGGCTGCGGCCGAGATGGCGAGCGGGGAGTACGTCGGCGCGGCGGTCTGCGGCCCGCTCGGGATCGGCCTCGAGCCGTCGGGACACCCCGGCTCGGGCTACGTCGCGTCGCTCGACGACGTGCTCACGCTCGGCCGGGAGCTCCTGCGGCCGACGCTCGTCGATCCCGAGACGCATCGCGCCCTGACGACCGTCCAGTTCCCCGGGCTGGACGGGGTGCTTCCGGACTACGGGCGGTTTCAGCCGCTCGACTGGGGGCTCGGCGTCGAGATCAAGGGCGACAAGGTGCCGCACTGGAGCGGCTCGTCGACCTCGGCCCTGACGTTCGGGCACTTCGGCGGCTCGGGCACGTTCCTCTGGGTCGACCCGGCCCGCGACCTCGCCTGCGCCGCGCTCGCGACCCGCGAGTTCGGCGACTGGGCGAAGGCCGCCTGGCCCGCGCTGTCCGACGCCGTGCTCGCCGACGCCTGATCGCTGCTCAGGCGGAGACGTGCGCTGCGATCAGCTCCGCGTACGTCGCCTCGTCGCAGCGGACGACGACGCAGGGCGTCATCGCCGCCACGGCCGCGCCCGGCGCCGCCGTCGCGAGGTCGAACGTCGCGCCGGGCTTCAGCACCGACCGACCTCCCGTCGCCGACGCTGCCGAGGCGAGCCCGGAGAGCACGATCACGAATCGCGCGTCCGCTGCCCGTGCGACCACCTCGCCGGGCGCCGCGTCGACCCGTTCGATGCGCTCGGCGAGCTTGACGAGATCGGCCCCGGGAATCGCGGAGAGCAGGGGGACGCGCGACAGCTCGGTGACCGACACCGGCACGAACCGCGGGCTCATGCAGAGAGACTACGTCAGCGCACGCACCCCGGGCTCCGCTGCCCCTCCGTCGTCTCGCTACGCCTCGAGCTGCCTCGCCACCTGGCGTCGGGCCCGGTAGGAGACCTCCTGCCGGTGACCCTCGTCCACCGTCATCCCTCCGCGGCCGGCTCCGACGCCCCCTGGAGCGTCGTCGTCAATGCTGCCGTCGCCTCCTCCTGCAGCCGCTCGAGAGGGTGGAGGAGCTCCCGATCCTCCTGCTCCTCGCGACCCGACCCGGCGAGGGAGACCCGCGGGCCGTCGAGGTGCTGCGCGCGGCCGCGGCGGAGGGGCCCGCCGGGGTGCTCCCGACCCGGCAGCAGACGCGACGGGGGATCGCCCTTCGGGCGTCGCGCTTGCCGGGCGCCAGGTCGTGACCTGGGCGCGCCTCAGGCACACGTGCGTGCTGTCGGGCCGCGGCGTCGACCGGGCCCTCCTCCTGAAGCTGGCAGCATGGAACGGGAAGGGCGCCGTGCCCTTCTGATCCCGTCGGCGAGGAGGGCCGCCCGTGTGCCGGAACATCAGGACGCTTCACAACTTCGAGCCGGTCGCCACCTCCGACGAGATCCACGCAGCG
>VGCB01000608.1 GCA_016870235.1 Actinomycetota bacterium
CGCCGACGTGCCGCCTGACCAGTCCTTCCAGGAGCGCCGTCGTCAGCAGCGGCGTGTCGCCGGAGAGGACGATCACGCGGCCGGCGCCGGCGAGCGCGTCGCGGGCTACGCGAACCGCGTCGCCCGTACCGCGAGCCTGCTCCTGGATCGCGACCGGGAGGCCCGTGAACGACGACGCCGTCTCGGGGGAGGCGACGACGACGAGCGGGTCGGTGCCGATCGGCCGCGCTGCCTCGACGACCCAGTCGACCATGCGCCGGCCGAGGATCGGATGCAGGTGCTTCGCGAGCGTGGAGCGCATGCGGGTGCCGAGGCCGCCCGCCATGATCACGGCGCCGACGGCGCTCACGGCCGCGACGCCCGGGCATCGACGGTCGCGGGCAGGCGGATCGGCCGCGCCGCGCTGTGAGTGGAGATGCGCACGTTGCTGGGTCGGATGGTGGTCTGTCGCATGGCTGGGGCGCCAGGATTCGAACCTGGGATCACGGGACCAAAACCCGTTGCCTTACCGCTTGGCCACGCCCCAGTGAACCGGGAAGGCGAGTGTACCGCCCTGGCCGGCGCGCTCCCCGGCCGAGGCTCGCTACCGGCGGTCGACGAGCAGCCCAACGAGGAGCACGATCGCGCAGAGGACGACCACGAGCACGGCGAGGGCGAGCGCGATCGCGAGCACCGCCGGGACGAGGACGACGACGAGCTGCGACACGGCGGCGATCCACGTGATCGAGCGCGTCCGCGAGCGCGGGTGCGCGCGGCCGTAGCCGAGGTGGACGCCGACGGCAACGAGGGCGAGCACGACGATCAGCCACCAGGGCACGCCGCCGGCGATGACGACGATGCCCTCGACGACGGCGATGCCGAGCGCGATCCGGAGCCGGAGGGAGCGGAGCCGCCGGTCGGCGCTCGTCTCGCCGTGCTCGAGCACCTCCTGCTGGGGCATCGGTCGACCGTACCAGGAGCCCTCGGGCGCCGCGGGACGGCGCTACGGCCGCTCCGGGGCGACGACCCAGGTACGTGCGGTCGCGCCGAGAGCGTCCGCGGCGGCCCGCGCGCGCCTCTCGTCCTCGAAGAGCGCGTAGACCGTCGGCCCCGCGCCGCTGACGTCGGCACGGAATGCTCCGAGCGCCTGGAGCGTCGCCGCGAACGGAGACGAGGCAAGGTCGTTGGGCGGCAGCCCGGCGAAGTCGAGCGGCGTCCGGAGAGCGCCGACGAGGTCGAGGAGACGGGCACGCCGGTCGTCGAAGCCCTCGGCGCCGCCCCGCGCGTCGAAGGCGCAGTAGACCGACCCGGTCGAGGCCTTCACCTCGCCGTTCGGCAGCGCCAGGAGGATCGCGTACCCGGTCGGAACGGAGATCGGTGCGAGGGTCGAGCCGTCGCCGGTGCCGAGCATCGTGCCCGGAGCGAGGAAGAAGGGGACGTCGGCACCGAGCCGGGCGGCAAGCGCCCGGAGGTGGTCGGGGGAGAGCGGACGCGGGAGCGACGCGTTCGCGGCACGGAGCGCGGCCGCAGCGTCGGCGCTGCCGCCGCCGAGGCCCGCCGCAACGGGGATCCGCTTCTCGATCTCGACCCGCCAGCCAGCCCCGTGGCCGGCCGCCTCGGCGAGGGCGCGCAAAGCGTCCCCGACGATCGTGTCCTCCACGAACCCCGTGACGACGGTGGTCGGGGCAGGCTCGAGGTTGATCGTGTCCGCGAGCGTGATCTTCTGCAGGATCGTGACGACCTCGTGCTTGCCGTCCGGCCGGATCGGCCCGACGACGAGCGCCAGGTTGATCTTGGCGGGCGCGGAGACGGCGGTCACGACGCGGGCTCCTCGCGACGCGCCGCCGCGAGCTCCCGCTCCAGCTCGACGAACGCCTCCGGCGGCAGCGCCTCCGCGCGGACGTCGGGCCGGAGCCCGAGGGTCGCAAGCGCCGCTGCGGTCGTGCCGCGATCGGCGACGCCGCCGTGCTCGAGCGCGTTGGCGAGGGTCTTGCGGCGGTGGGCGAACGCGGCGACGACGACGTCGCGAACGGCGTC
>VGCB01000609.1 GCA_016870235.1 Actinomycetota bacterium
CCAGGACGGTGCGGAGACACCGGACGGGCGTGATCCTGAAGCGGTCGCAGCGCGTTTCACCCGGTTTCGGGTGCAACGCTGCGAGAAGCCGCACTAGCGCCCGAGACGAGCGGTGGCCGCTCGTCGGACGCGACGGCCGTGATCTCGCACATCAACCCCTTCAGGTTCGTGGCGCCCATTCCCGGGTCGAGTGGCGGGCCGTCGTCGGTGAGGACGTTGACGTTCGACTCGTCCCAGCCGTAGTCGGGCGGGCCTTTCTCGGGGAACCACCAGCCGAACTCGGCGCTCACGACCCGCGGGTCGATGCCGTCGGTCACCCGGGCGCGCATCCGGATCCGTCCTCGCGGGCTCTCGATCCAGACCCAGTCGCCGTCGGCGACCCCACGCTCGGCGGCTGCTGCCGGGTGGATCTCGACCAGCGGATCCGGGTGGGTCTTTCGCAGGCCCGGCGACTGCCGGAGCTCAGAGCCGAAGTAGTTGAGGATCCGGTGACCGGTCGTGAGGACGAGCGGGTAGCGCGCGACGAACGCCGGGTCGGAGAGCGGGCTCTCGGGCGGCTCGACGTGCTTCGGCAGCGGGTCGTACCCCCACTCGGCGTACTGCTCGATCCAGAGGTCGAGCTTGCCGGAGCGCGTCGCGAAGCCGTCGTGCTCGTACTTCCGGTACCGGGGCGGCGTCCGCAGATACGGCAGCTCGCGGAACTCGCTCCACGTCACGCCTGCGGGCTCGAGGATCGCGTCGAGCGACTCCTCGACCGTCCCCCAGAGGCGATCCTCGAACCCGAGCCTCTTGCCGAGCTCGTTGAGGATTCGGTGGTCAGGCCACGCCTCCCCTTCGGGCTCGACGACGGCGACGCGCGGGAACACGTAGCCGTGCACCTTCCAGTAGTCCGCGATGTTGTCGTTCTCGAGCCACGTCGCCGCCGGCAGCACCACGTCGGCGAGCTCAGTCGTCGCGTTCGGGAAGATGTCCGCCGTGACGAGGAACTCGACCTTCTTCAGCGCCTCGTACGCCCGCCTCGCGTTCTCGCGAGCGGCGAGCGTGTTGCTGGCGAAGATCACGAGCGCCCTCACCGGGTACGGCTCGCTGGTCTCGATCGCGTCCCAGACGACGTGCGGCGTCAGCCGCCCGATCGTGGCCCCGAGCTTGTACCGGTCGCCGCCGAGGAGCTTCGCCTTCTGCTCGGCCGGCAGCTCGGAATGCAGTGAGAACACGGCACGCGGGAGGCCCGGCGGGATGCCGAAGACGACGTTGCCCCCGGGCACGTCGAGGTTTCCCGTCAGCGCGACCAGGTAGATCAGCGCGCGATCCGCGTCGACGCAGTTGACGTTCTGCTCGATCCCCACGCCCCACTGGAGCGCCGCTGGCCTCGTCTGCGCATACAGGCGCGCGGCCTGCACGATCAGGTCGGCGGGCACCCACGTGATCTCCTCTGCGCGCGCCGGCGTGTACTCGCGTGCGCGCTCGCGCAGGGCGTCGAACCCGGTCGTCCACCTCTCGACGAACGCCCGATCGTAGAGGCCTTCCTCGATGATCACGTTGAGCATCGCCAGGGCGAGCGCCGCGTCCGTCCCCGGACGGAGCTGCAGCCAGAGGTCGGCCTTGTCGGTGAGCTTGCTCCGGCGCGGGTCGACGACGATCAGCTTCGCACCGTTCGACAGCGTCTTCGCGAGGTTGATGCCCTTGTTCTCGTCGGGGTTCGAGATCAGGTGGTTGCTCCCCCACGCCATCACGCATCGCGGGCCGCCGTCGTAGTCGCAGAGCGCGATGTCCATCCCGAGCACCTTCGAGATCGCGATGCGAGGCAGGTAGCACATGTGCCCGGGGGTGAGCACGTTCGGCGTGCCGAACAGGTTCGAGACGCGGTAGACGAAGCGATGGAAGTCGCGCCCGGTGCCGTGGCCGAAGACGACGGACTCGGACCCCGACTCCGCCTTGATCGCGTTGAGCTTGTCGGCGACGAGCCCGAGCGCCTCGTCCCAGGGAATCTGTTGCCAGCGCCCA
>VGCB01000610.1 GCA_016870235.1 Actinomycetota bacterium
CCGGGCGACCACCGCCGGATCGAACGCACGCCAGGCGCTGCCGTCGAGCCAGACCTCGACGCGCCGTCCCCGCGATCGCAGACGCGTAACCGTCGGCGCACCCGTCACGTCGCCGCTCCTCAATGGCCAATCCGCTCTGTGGTCTGTGGCGCGCTCAGAGCTCGACCGACACGCCTTCCTCGACGTCGACCGGCGTCACCTCGGAGGAGACGGCGTCGGCGCGCGGCAGGAGCCGGGCCGACACGACCTGCTCGTCGGGCGCCTCGGCCTGGATCCGCGCGAGGATCGACTGGACGATGTCCGGGTTCTCGGTCAGGAACGCGGTCGCGTTCTGCCTGCCCTGGCCCAGCCGCTCGTCGCCGAAGCTGAAGTACGAGCCCGACTTGGTGACGATCTTCCGCTCGAGCCCGACGTCGAGCACCGATCCCTCCCAGGAGATGCCGGAGCCGTAGATGACGTCGAACTCGGCCTGACGGAACGGCGGCGCCACCTTGTTCTTGACGACCTTGACGCGCACGCGATTCCCAAACGCCTCGGCCCCGTCCTTGAGCGTCTCGATCCGCCGGATGTCGAGACGCACCGACGCGTAGAACTTGAGAGCGCGACCGCCGGGCGTCGTCTCCGGGGAGCCGAACATGACCCCGATCTTCTCGCGGAGCTGGTTCGTGAAGATGCAGATCGTCTCGGTCCGGTTCAGCGTGCCGGCCAGCTTGCGGAGCGCCTGGCTCATCAGACGCGCCTGGAGGCCGACGTGGCTGTCGCCCATCTCTCCTTCGATCTCCGCCTTCGGCGTCAGCGCAGCGACCGAGTCGACGGCGACGACGTCGACCGCTCCCGAGCGCACGAGCAGCTCGGCGATCTCGAGCGCCTGCTCGCCGGTGTCGGGCTGGGAGACGAGCAGCTCGTCGATGTTGACGCCGATCCGGCGCGCGTACTGGGGATCCATCGCGTGCTCCGCGTCGATGAAGGCGCAGATGCCCCCGCGCCGCTGCGCTTCTGCGATCACGTGGTAGACGAGCGTCGTCTTCCCCGACGACTCCGGGCCGTAGATCTCGACGATGCGGCCGCGAGGGAGACCGCCGATGCCGAGCGCGAGGTCGAGTGAGAGCGAGCCGGTCGACACCGCCCCCACCGACACCTGCGCGGCATCGCTCATCCGCATGACCGACCCCTTGCCGAACTGCCGCTCGATCTGGCCGAGGGCGAGATCGAGAGCCTCCTCGCGATTCATTCCGTGCTCCTTCCGTGGCTTCGCTGGTCTTCGGTGTCTGGCTGGTCTTCAGTCCGGCTCTCGTCCTCGGTCGCCGGGCCCATGCCGTCTCCGGAGGGACTTCCGGGGAGCGCCACCGACGCGAGAACCTCGTACCGCGAGCCCGACGGGTGCAGTCGTGATACATAAGCAGCCACGTCGGACGGAACACATGTTCCCTCCGGGAGCGCCACCGGCCGGAGCCGCGGCGGCTGCCGGAACCGGCAGGTCGTCACATGTGCGAGCCACGGCCGGGCCTCGGGTCGGTACAGGTCGCGGGCGGCCAGCTCCGCCTGGATCGCGCGTGCCAGACGGCCTGCCGCGCCATCGCGGTCGTCGAGGACGACCATCCCGACCGCACGGGTCTCCCGCCAGGCGACCGGCGCCAGCTCGATCGGCTGCGCGACGCGCGCTGCCTGCGTCACCACCTCCGTCACGACGTCGAGGTCCCTGCGGGGCGTGGAGCCGAGGAAGGCGACGGTGACGTGCAGGTCGTCGCGCCGGACGAGCCTGAGCGCGCCGCGCCCGACACGGTCGCGAAGGACATCCTGGGACCAGCGGTGGAGGCGGTCGAGGTCGGCCTCGCGGAGGCGAAGCGCGACGAAGAGGCGAAGGCGGTCATCGCCTTCGACGCTAGCGCCGCGTTTCACGCAGGTTCGTCGCGACTTCGTTCCAGAAGCGTTCTGGCGAGATGGAGCGCCGCCACCGCCGAGCGGAGCCGGATCGTCTCACGATCGCCCGGGA
>VGCB01000611.1 GCA_016870235.1 Actinomycetota bacterium
GTGCAGGAGGCGATCGACATCATGCGGGAGCGAGGCACCAGCTCGGTCATCGTCGACCGCCGCGAGAGAGGGACGAGTACGGGATCGTGGTCATCCACGACATCGCCGAGCACATCGTCGCCAAGAGCCGCTCACCCACGCGGGTGAACGTGTACGAGATCATGTCGAAGCCGGTCGTGTCGCTGCACGCCGACATGGACATCAGGTACGCGATCCGGCTGCTCTACCGGCTGGAGCTCTCGCGGGCCGTCGTCCTCGAGCACGGCAAGCTCGCCGGGCTCGTGACCATGCGCGACCTCGTGCTTCGCTTCGCAGACGGCAGCGCGCGCGCGTGAGCGAGCCGGTCGAGCAGCTCGCGGCCGCGCTGGCGGAGATCGCCGGCGTGCCCCTTGCGCTCGAGCGCCCGTCGGACGCGACGCACGGCGACTACGCGACCAACGTCGCCATGCGTCTCGCGGGCGGGCGGAAGCAGCCGCCGCGCGCAATCGCGGACGAGCTCGCTGGTCGCTTCGCCGAGGTCGAGGGGATCGACCGCGTCGAGGTCGCCGGGCCCGGGTTCGTCAACCTCTTCGTCAGCGACGAGTGGCTCGCGAGCGCGCTCGGCTCCGCGCTCGGGGCCGGGGAGGGATTCGGAGGGGGGTCGGCGGCGACGCCTGAGCGCATCCAGGTGGAGATGGTCTCTGCCAACCCGACGGGGCCGCTGACGATCGGTTCGGCCCGGAACGGCGCCTACGGCGACGCCGTCGCCCGGCTCCTCGCGTTCGCCGGGCACCAGGTGGAGCGCGAGTACTACTACAACGACGCCGGCTCGCAGATGGAGCGCTTCCGGGCTTCGGTCGACGCGCGCCGCCGCGGCGAGGCCTTACCGGAGGACGGGTACCAGGGTGCGTACATCGACGACCTCGCCAAGCTCGACGGCGATCCGGTGCCTCGGATGATCGACGCGATCGGACGGTCGCTCGAGCAGTTCCGCATCGGCTTCGACAGTTGGGAGCGTCAGTCCGTCGTCGAGGCCGACGTGGATGCCGCGCTTGCGCAGCTCGAGACATTCGAGCAGGACGGCGCCGTCTGGGCGCGCACGAGTGCCCACGGCGACGACCAGGATCGGGTCGTCGTCCGGTCGAATGGCGAGCCGACGTACTTCGCGGCCGACGCCGCCTACATCCGGCGGAAGTACGCGCGTGGATTCGAGCGGCTGATCTACGTGCTCGGCGCCGATCACCACGGGTACGTCGGCCGGCTGCAGGCGCTCGCGGAAATGTACGGGCGGCCACGGGACTCGGTCGAGGTGCTCCTCTACCAGCTCGTCCATCTCACCCGGGCCGGGGAGAAGGTGAGGATGGGCAAGCGGTCCGGCAACGTCGTCTTCCTCGACGACCTGATCGACGAGGTGGGCGTCGACGCCGCCCGCTGGTACCTCGTCAACCGCGGCCCCGACCGCGAGATCGAGATCGACGTCGATCTCGCCGCCGAGAAGTCGGTCAAGAACCCGGTGTTCTACGTCCAGTACACCGCGGCGCGCGTCAGCGGCGTCTTCCGCGAGGCGGGCGACGCCGAGGTCGGCGCCACGATCGCGGTGCCACTCACGGTCGAGGAACGGGCCGTCGTCAAGCGGCTGCTCGAGTTCCCGTCCGTGGCGCGGCTCGCCGCCGAGCGGCGCGCGCCGCAGCTCGTCACCGACTACGCGATCCGGCTCGCCGACGACTACCACCGCTTCTACCACGACGCCTCGAAGCACAAGATCGTCGGCTCGAAGCAGCAGACGTTCCGACTCGGCCTCTCCCGGGTCACCCGCACCACGGTCGCCCGCTGCCTCGACCTCGTCGGCGTCGAGGCACCCGAACGCATGTAGAGCGCAGGTTGGTTGCGCGGGCTCGCGCACCTATTGTTTCGATCCCACGGTTCCCCCGTCTGGCTCATATGGGGGTTCGTTTGTCAAGTGTGCGTGTTTGGGTGTTCCGGTGGCGGATTGGGTGGTGGTGGGTGTGTGGC
>VGCB01000612.1 GCA_016870235.1 Actinomycetota bacterium
GCCCTACAGGCAGAGGCGTGGGCCGAGATCGAGCCGGCATGCGCGGACGCAAGGGAAGCCGTCGAGGCGCTCCTCGCGGGCGCGGTCGCCGCCGGCCTCCGCGACCACCGCCCGCCCGCGCAGACATGGCTCGAGCTGGTCGACGAGCGCGACCAGGACGACGCCACCGACGCCTCGGCGATCGGCCTCCTCCTCGAGGGACCGGCGCTCTGGGAGGAGGCGGACGGCCGTCTCGTGTCCAGGCGCATCGACCAGATACCCGACTGGCTCGACGACGACGCCTACGAGATCCGCTTCCATGCCGTGCTGGCACGGACCGCGCGGGAGCTCGCGACTCCATGGCACGTCGAGCGGCTCGCGCGCCTCGTCCGCCGGCTCGCCGCCCGGCTCCCCTTCGACGGCTATCCCACGGCGTCAGCTGCCGTCGCGGCGGCGTGCGAGCGCTTCGAGACCGACGAGGCCCTCCGGGCGCGGATCGCGGCCGACCTCCTCTCGGACGTGCTCGAGCGGCCGGGCTTCGACGTGCTCAGGTCGCACTCCGCCGCCGCCTGACGCCCCGACGGTCGGCGCCGGATCCGGCAGGATGCCGCCCGTGACGGCGACGCCTGGACGTGGAGCCTCGCCCGCGGTCCCGCGTCGAAGCCTCACGGCCGTCGTCGCCGGCCTCGTGCTCGGCGGCGCGCTCACCTGGAACGTCGCCAACACCGGCGCTGCCGCAGACGAGCTCGGCGAGGCGTACGGCGTCTCGCTCGGCGCCGTCGGGCTCCTGACGACGGCGCTCTTCGTCACGCACCTGCTCTCGCAGCTCCCCGCCGGTGTCGTCGCCGACCGCTTCGGCGCGCGGCGGGTCGCGCTCGCCGCGATCGCGTTCGTCGTCGTCGGCGACACGATCCTCCTCCTCACCGATGGCTTCGGGGCCGCGACGGCGGCGAGGCTGATCATCGGGATCGGCTCCGGCTCGGGGTTCGTCGCCGGGCTCGATCTGATCCGCGCGGGCGGCGGCGGGCCGGTCGCGCAGGGGCTCTTCGGCGGCGCGACGACGGCGTCGGCCGGTCTCGCGCTCGTGATCGTGCCCCCGCTCGAGGAGGCGATCGGCTGGCGTGCGCCGTACTGGGCGTCGCTCGCGTACGTCCTGCTCGCGGCGATCGCCGTGATCGCGGCCTTCGGCGCCTCGCTCTCGCGGGCCCACGGCCGCCGCGGCGGCGTCCTCGCCGACGGCCGCCTGGTGCCGCTCTGCATCCTGCACGCGGCCACCTTCGGCCTCAACGTGATCGCGGGCAACTGGGTCGTGACGCTCCTCGAGCGGCAGGGCGCGAGCGCGGCGGCGGCGGGGCTGGCGGGTGGTCTGATCCTCCTCGTGGGGGTCGTCTCCCGGCCCGTCGGCGGTTGGATCGTGACCCGCCACGTGCACCGGCCGGTGACGTTCTGGTCTCTCGCCGTCGTCGGCGTGAGCGCCGGCGTGCTCGCTGCAGGGCCGCCGACGGCGGTCGCCGCCCTCGCCGCGCTCGCGTTCGGTATCGCCGCGGGTCTCCCCTGGACGGGCTTCTACGTGGCCGCGCAGAGGCTCCGGCCGGACGGGCCGGCCGCCGCGATCGCGTTCGTCAACGTCGCTGCCTCCTTCGCGATCCTCGCCGGCACGCCGCTCGTCGGGCTCACGTTCGACGCCCTGCCGGGCGACGGGGCGATCGGCTTCGCCGCGATCGGCGCTGCCGCGCTGCTCGCGCTCGCCGCCTGGCGCCGGATGCCTGCGGCAGGCGAGACATCCGCCTGAGGTCGACACGGCGACGCCTCCGCGATGCGGGCGCGGTTGGGGGGCGCGGGCGCGGCTGGGGGACGCCGGCGCGGTGATGGACTCGCGAGGAACGCTGGCGTATGGTGGCGCCATGATCGTCCGCGAGCAGGGTGACCACTGGCACGTGGTCTTGCAGCCCGAGCACGCGCTGCTCTCCGAAGAGGTGGCGCTCGCGTGGTCGGACCGGGGCGGGCGCC
>VGCB01000613.1 GCA_016870235.1 Actinomycetota bacterium
TGTCGTAGACGTAGATGTCAGCCGATGAGACGCGAGCTCTCAGCCGGAGCCGTGCTCGTCCGTCGCTTCCACCGCCGCTGGTGGATCGCGGTCACGCGGCCTCAGGGACGGCCACCCGACTACTGGGTCCTGCCGAAGGGGCTCATGCACGAGGGCGAGCGGAGCCTGGAGACGGCGGTCCGCGAGACGTACGAGGAGACCGGGGTGCGGGGGACCGGCGACCGGCTCGTCGGAGAGAGTCGCTACGTCTACACCTGGGACGGCGAGCGCGTGTTCAAGATCGTCCGCTTCTTTCTCCTCCGGGCGGCGAGCGGGCGCATCGGCAAGCTGCCGCCTGGGATGGAGGTCGAGGTCGCCGAGGCACGATGGCTGCCGCTCGAGGAAGCCCGGCGGGCGCTCGCGCACGGCGGCGAGCGCGAGATCGTCGCCAAGGCCGCCGCCATGCTCGATCTATAGTTGCCGCCGTGCCGATGTTCGCCCTCAACTTCTACTCGCCCGTCGTCGCCGACCAGCTTCGCAGCGGCCGCAAGACCGCCACGATCCGGCTCGGGGACAAGTCGGGCAAGTACCGCAAGGGCATGATCGTGACGGTGCTCGTCGGCCAGCGGTTCGGGACCCGGGAGAAGATCTTCGACGCCGTCATCGACAAGGTCGAGGTGAAGCGGCTCGGCGACCTCTCCCCCCGTGAGATCGACCACGACAACCCCCAGATCCGCCATGTCGAGGACTTCATCCGCTTCCTCGGCCAGCTCTACAACCGCGACGTCACCGAGGACGACACCGTGACCGTGATCCGGTTCTCCTCGATCGTCGGCACGATGTTCTAGCGCGGCTTGGCGTGCGGCGGCGGCAGCCCCGACGCCGGCCGCACTACGACCGGTCGAGCGTCGCGTGCCGGCGGCTCAGACGCTCGGTCCAGCGGATGAACGCGTAGCCGAGGACGGCGTAGACGGCACCGATCGCGACCTCGACCCCGAGCAGCCCGGCGACGTCGCCGAGCGCGGCGCCGTCCGCAAGCTCCCGGGCGGCCTCGATCCCGTGCGTGAAAGGGAGCACGGTCGAGATCGCCTGCATCCAGCCGGGCAGGCTGTCGACGGGGACGTTCGCGCCGGTGAAGACGAGGAGGATCCCGAAGAGGATGTTGGCGAGCGTCGCCTGATCGCGAAGCAGCAGGCCGAGGCCGGCGCCGACCAGCCCGAAGCCCGTGCACGAGGCAGCGCAAATCGCCGTCGCGAGCGCGAGCGGCGCGAGCGACCGGGCGGGGACGTCGATGCCGACGATCGCTCCACCGACGGCGAGCGAGAACACGGCGACGAGGGACCCGTTCGCGATCACCGGCAGCGCGCGACCGACGAAGAGCGGCGGGCGCGGCGCCGGGCTCGCGAGGATGTACGGCAACGTCTTCTGGAACCGCTCGCCCCCGATCGTGAACAGCATCGCGAAGAGGCACGGGATCGCCGCGTACTGCACCGCGTTGCCGATCACGTAGAACTCGTCGGACTGGAGCTCCGCGGACCGGCCGATGTAGACGCAGAGCAGGATCTGGAAGAGCGGCGCGATCAGCATTCCCGGCACGTAGACCTCCGGCCGCAGGAAGGAGAAGAGCGCACGGAAGCTGATCAGGCCGCCGACGAAGAAGATCCGGAGCGCGGTCACGAGAGCGACAGTGCACCCGCGCGGCGCGCGCTCGCGAGCACGGCGTCGAGGATGAGCACCGAGACGCCGACGTAGGCCGCGCCGAGCCCGAGCGCCAGGCCGATCTCGGCGAGCGGCGAGCCACCGGTCGCCGACTCGCGGATCGCGTCCACGCCCCACGTCGGCGCGAGCACCCACGAGATCGGCCGCACCCAGCCGGGGAGGAGAGACAGCGGGACGAGGAACCCGGCGACGAGCCAGACCGGGTACTCGAGCAGGTTCCCGAGCGCCCACGCCGTCCGCTAGCGCACGAACGAGACGGCAAGGAGAAACCCGAGGGCGCCGACG
>VGCB01000614.1 GCA_016870235.1 Actinomycetota bacterium
TGCCGCCCGAGGAGCCGTGGGAGGAGCCGGCCGCCGCCGCGGAACCTGCCGAGCGAGCAGTCGAAGACGACGGAGCCGGCTGGCGCGACGAGGTCGCCGACTACGAGGCGAGCCGTACCGACGCGTAGGCAACGCCGCGACAGGGAGTGAGAGGCCGAGGGCGGGAAGCGCATTCCCGCCCTCCGTCGTTCCCCGACACGGACGGGCCCTCCACACCCTTCTCCACAGCCCTGTGGGCGGTTTGAGAAAACGCGCGCTCTGTGCGACCCGGCGGCGCGGGAAAGATCGTCGACCGGTGTGGACATGCCGGCCGAGTCTGCGGATAAGATTCGAACAGACGTTCTGTTCTTGCTGGAAAACGCGTCCTCGAGGGTCCGATTTGGCCATTGGCCGGAAAAGCGAATAGATATGCCGGTGAGCGTCACCGCCCTGTCAGCGACCGTCCCGCCGCAGAACCTCGAGGCCGAGGAGTCGATCCTCGGCGCGATGCTGCTCTCGCCGACCGCGATCGGCGCCGTCACCGAGATCATCGACGCCTCCGACTTCTACCGCGACTCGCACGGGACGATCTACCGCGCCGCGCTCGACCTCTGGGGCAAGGGCGAGCCGGTCGACGCGATCACGCTCACGGACATGCTCGACGAGCGCGGGGAGCTCGAGCGCATCGGCGGCACGGCGCGGGTGGCCGAGCTCGCAGCGCTCGTCCCCTCGACCTCGAACGTCGAGCACTACGCGCGGATCGTCAAGGAGATGGCGACGCTCCGAGGGCTCGTCCGCGTCGGCCACGAGATCGGGCGGCTCGGGATGGAGCGCCCCGGCGAGACGGCCGATCTCGTCGACCGCGCCGAGCAGCTCGTGTTCGAGCTCGCCCAGCAGCGCGTCACCGGCGACTTCGCGCACATCGAGGTGCTGCTGAAGGAGAGCTTCGCCCGGATCATGCACCTGTACGAGGCGGGCGCCGACATCACCGGCGTCCCGACCGGGTTCCGCGACCTCGACCGGCTCACCTCGGGCTTCCAGCCTGGGAACCTCGTCATCCTCGCCGCCCGCCCCTCGATGGGGAAGTCGGCGCTCGCGCTCTGCATGGCCGCGAACCTCGGCGTCCGCCACGGCACGCCCGTCGCGCTCTTCACGCTCGAGATGTCCAAGGCCGAGGTGACGCAGCGGATGATGTGCAGCGAGGCGAAGGTCGAGTCGCAGCGCCTCCGCTCCGGCAAGCTCGCCCAGGACGACTGGCCCCGTCTCACCGCCGCCTGCGACAAGCTGATGAAGGCGCCGATCTACGTCGACGACACGGGCTCGATCACGATGATGGAGCTCCGCTCGAAGGCGCGCCGCCTCAAGTCGCGCGAGCCGAACCTCGGCCTGATCATCGTCGACTACCTGCAGCTGATGACGAGCGGCTCGAACGCCGAGAACCGCGTGCAGGAGGTGTCGCAGATCTCCCGTTCGCTGAAGATCCTCGCGCGCGACCTCGAGGTGCCGATCGTCGCGCTCTCCCAGCTCTCCCGCGCGGTCGAGTCGAGGCACGACAAGCGGCCGGTGCTCTCCGACCTCCGCGAGTCGGGCAGCATCGAGCAGGACGCGGACCTGGTCGCCTTCGTCTATCGCGACGAGTACTACAACGGCGAGGAGTCCGACCAGCAGGGCCTGGCCGAGGTGATCCTCGCCAAGCACCGGAACGGCCCGACCGACACCGTCAAGCTGAGCTTCCTCAAGCGGTACGCGAAGTTCGCCGACCTGGCGGGCTAGGGCGGCTTCCGCAGCAGCATCGAGGCGTCGCTGCGGAGAACCCGCAGACGGGGTACGACCAATGTCCAATTGATCTCGGTCGCGGCAGGGGCGATGCTCGATGCGTGTGGATGCGTGACCGAGGCGCGCGGCGGGGCCGGTGGAGCGTGGTCGCCGCCCTCGTGGCCGGCGTCGCCGCCGCCCTCGCCCTCGCGGCCGAGGACGGGCGCTCGGTCTCCGCCGCGGGCGAT
>VGCB01000615.1 GCA_016870235.1 Actinomycetota bacterium
GCGCCTCGGCCGGATCGGAATCGAGTACCAGACTCCCGTTCGCCCGTGAGGAGACGAGCATGCCCACGACCGCGACGCCGACGGACCTCCACCAGCTCGAGCACGCGAGCTTCCTCGAGGAGGTGCACTCCTTCGAGTTCTGGTTCCAGTCGGTCGAAGGGTACCTGTCCGGAACCTCGTACGGGCATCGGGCGGCCACGCGAGACGAAGCGCCGACGGGGGCGGACCGCGAGCGCTTGATCAACGTGCTCTGCAACTACTGCTTCGGCGAGACGACCGCGCTCGAAGGCGCGAGCGGGCTCGTCGCCATCGCTCCGAACCACCTCGCGAAGGTGTTCCTCGCGACGCAGGTGGCCGACGAGGGACGCCACCTCGAGGTGCTTCTGCACCGCTTGCGGGAGCTCGGCGTCGAGAAGCCCGAAGAGGAGACCGAGCGGCGGACGAGCGAGAGCCTCAAGAGCTTCCGCCGCCGTCTCCTCGAGCTGGTCCACGGCAAGGACTGGGAAGCGGCGATCTTCGCGCAGAACGTGATCCTCGAGTCCCTCGAGTTCGCGGTCTTCCGGACGCACGCGGCCACGGCGGATCCCGTCACGGCCGAGGTGCTCGAAGGCATCATCAAGGACGAGCGGCGTCACATCGGATTCGGCGAGAACGAGCTCGGCCGGCGCATCGGCGGCTCGCCGCACATCCGCGCGCGGCTCGACCGCGTCCGCGACGAGCTCGATCACCTCGTTCTCGGCATGCTCGAGCACACCGCGGGCGAGATCGGCGTCGAGCGCGCGGAGCGGACGACGCTCGCGCGCTCCTATCTCGCTTCCGTCGAGAGGCTCGGGTTCCGGTGATGGTCGATCCGCTGGAGAGCGTCGAGGAGGCGGTCGAGTCCGCAGGCGAGCGTCGTCGCTACGTGCTCGAGGACACCGGCTTCGACGAGGTGCCGCCGAAGTATCGCCGGTTCTACCGGAAGTGGCGCGGGGTGGGAGACGCGCTCGCGCCGAACGAGGTGATCTGCCCCGTGTGCAAGGTCGTGATCCGCTCGACCCGCGAGCTTCGTCCCGGCGATCGGGTCTACTGCATGCCCTGCATGTCGCGGCTCGTCGTCGTGCGGAGCGAAGAAGGAACGCTCGAGGCCCGCGTCTCCTACTGATCCGATCCCGGGACGCTCGCGGACTTGCGCTACCCCGCTCGTCGTCGGAGCCGCGGCATCGCTGCCGGTTCGCCCGAGGAAAAGGCGCAGACTTCGCTCGGCCGCGGTCCCGCTGGAGGATGAGATCGGTTGCCCAGCACAGCGGCGTCTCTCAGCGCCTCCGCTGTCGCCGCGGCGAGCTCCTCTCGACTCGCCTTTTGTTGAGCTTTTGAAATCTGTACCTTAAAAAACTCACACAATGCGCTACGTACACCGAGAGCTCGAGCAACAGGTGATTTCGGCCGCCCGGAGCTTTCCAGCGGTCGTCCTCACGGGTCCCCGGCGTGCAGGCAAGACGACTCTGCTTCGCAGGCTCTTTCCGAAGGCGAGCTACTCCCTGTTCGAGGATCCCGACGTCATCGGCCGCTTTCGGTCCGATCCGCAGGGATTCCTCGATGGGCTTCGCCTTCCGGCCGTACTCGATGAAATCCAGAACGTCCCGGAGGTCTTCGGATTCGTCCGTGCACGCATCGACCGCTCGAAGCGGCGGATGGGGCAATGGTTCCTGACCGGCTCGCAAGAGGCGGCGCTCATGAGCAACGTCAGCGAGTCGATGGCCGGCCGGGCTGCCGTGCTTCAGCTCTGGCCTCTTTCGACCCGCGAGACTTCGAGGGTCAGCCTGCTTCGCGGTGGCTATCCGGAGGTTCTGGCGCGGCCTCGAGCAGCGTCCCTGTGGTTCGCTTCGTATCTGCAGACCTATCTCGAACGGGACGTCCGCGCCGTGAGCGCCGTGCACGATCTTGCCACTTTCCGGCGCTTCCTGTCCGTCCTCGCGAGCCGACACGGGCAA
>VGCB01000616.1 GCA_016870235.1 Actinomycetota bacterium
TCGCTCGCGTCGATGCTCGTCCAGAACGGCGACGGCATCGAGGCCCTCGGCCGGCTGCAGCAGCTCCTCGTCGGCGGCGAGGCGTTCCCACCGGCGCTCGCAGCCCGGCTCCAGGAGCTCGTGCCGGGCGCGATCGTGAACATGTACGGCCCGACCGAGACGACGATCTGGTCGTCCACCCACCGGCTCGCCGGGCAGACGGAGACGATCCCGATCGGCCGGCCGATCGCCAACACGACGCTCTACATCCTCGACGAGAGCATGAACCCCGTGCCCGTCGGGACGCCCGGGGAGCTCTACATCGGCGGCGACGGCGTCACCGACGGCTACCTCGACCGCCCCGAGCTGACGGCCGAGCGCTTCGTCCCGGATCCCTTCGGCGCGGACGGCGGGCGCCTGTACCGCACGGGCGACCTCGTGCGCTACCGCGCCGACGGGGTCGTCGAGTTCCTCGGCCGCGTCGACCACCAGGTCAAGATCCGCGGCTACCGCATCGAGATCGGCGAGATCGAGAGCGAGCTGGGACGGCACGCGGACGTCTCCGAGAACGTGGTCGTCGCCGTCGACGGCGCCCTCGAGGGGCAGCGGGAGCTTCTCGCCTACGTCGTCGGGACGCCGGGCGCGGCGCTGACGAGCGACGGCCTGCGCGGCCATCTCGGGGCCCGGCTGCCGGACTTCATGATCCCGGGCCGGTTCGAGATCCTGGACGCCCTGCCGCGCACGCCGAACGGCAAGATCGACCGGGCGCGGCTCCCCGCGCCGGGAGCGAGTCGGGCCGTCCGCTCGGTCGACGCCGTCGCGGCCCGCGACGAGCTGGAGCGGGTCCTCGTCGACATCTGGGAGCGCGATCTCGGCACCCGCCCGATCGGGGTGCAGGACAACTTCTTCGAGCTCGGCGGCCACTCGCTGCTCGCCCTCAAGGTCTTCGGCCAGGTCGAGGCCGAGCTGGGTGTCCGGCTCCCGCTCGCGACGCTGTTCCAGGCGCCCACGGTGAACCTCCTGGCCGCGGCGCTTCGCGAGGAGAAGCCGGAGCTGGCCAACCTGGCGCCGCGCGTCGTCGAGGCTTCGGTCGGGGTGCCGGAGCCGGCGGAAGCGCCGGCGGCGAAGCGGCGCGGCCGCGCCCTCGTGCCGATCAAGCCGACGGGGTCGCGGACGCCGCTCTTCCTCGTCCACGCCCATGGCGGTCACGTGTTCTTCTACACCGACCTCGCCGCGCGGCTCGACCCCGATCAGCCGTTCTATGCCCTGCAGGCGTACGGCGTCGACGGCGACTGCGAGCCACTCGAGACCTTCGAGGAGATGGCCGCCGGGTACCTGGAGGAGATCCGGACCGTGCAGCAAACGGGGCCCTATCGGCTGGGCGGAGACTGCCTCGGCGGCGTCGTCGCCTACGAGATGGCGCAGCGGCTCCGGGCCGCCGGCGAGCGAGTCGACATCGTCGCCATGTTCGACTCGTTCCACCCAAGCCACCGGCCGTACATCCCCGACAGGATCTACAACGTCGTCCACCTCTTCCACATGTTCGCCTCGCTCCACATCCCGAACCTGCTGCGCCTGCCGTGGTCGGAGAAGGTCAAGTACTTCAAGACGAAGGGGCGGCGGGCGCTCGAGCAGATCGGGAACCACGCGGGCGTGCGCCGGCACGGCGAGTCGGGGGCAAGCCCGATCGCCGGGACGCAGGCGGCGCTCTCGCGGGCATTCGACCGTTACGAGCCGCGGCCGTACGACGGCGAGGTCGTCCTCTTCAAGGCCGAGCGGCAGCCGTTCGGGATCCGGAACGACCCGCATCTCGGCTGGCGCGGGATCCCGAGCGCGCTCGAGGTCGTCGAGATCCCGAACTACTTCCAGTGCGGCGTCCTCGAGCCGGCGGTGGCCGTGCTCGCGCAGGAGCTGAACGCGCGGCTCGCGGCGCTGCCGGAGCCGGAGGCCAGGCCGAGGGCGAACGGCGCCGTGAAGCCGCGCCCGG
>VGCB01000617.1 GCA_016870235.1 Actinomycetota bacterium
CCGCCACCGCCGCCGCGGAGCCGCCCGAGGAGCCGCCGCACGACCGGCTCGGGTCGAGCGGGTTCCGCGGCGGGCCGTGCACGCTCGTGACCCCCAGACCCGAGCCCGAGTAGTCGTCGAGGTTCGTCGTCCCCACGATCGTGCCGCCCGCAGCGAGGATCCGCTCGACGACGACCGCGTCGTGCTCCGGGGTCGCCGCGTACGTCCGCGAGCCGTTCGTCATCGGCACCCCCGCGATCGCGAGGGCATCCTTGATCGCGACCCGCTTGCCCGCGATCGGCCCGGTCTCGGCGCCGCGGATGTCGAGCAGGCGGACGAACGCGTTGTAGGGGTCTTCGTCGGACGTCGGCCGCCGCCCCGCGTCGCGCGGCGCGATCCGCGGCAGGTCGGGGCCGGGCAGCTCCTCGACGGCGTCGAGCGCCGCGAGCATCCCGGCCGCCGCTGCGGCGAGGCTCTCGCCCTCCTGCTCGGTCAGCCCGAGGAAGTCCCGCTCCCCGAGCCGGCGGACGTCGTCGGACGACGGGGGCCGGAGATGTCCCATGTTGCGCTGACGCGTCACTCGACCTCCACTCCGTAGTGTGTCCTCGCCGCCTCCGCCGAGATCCGGCCCTCCCGCACGTCCTCGGCCACCGCTTCCGGAGACCGCTCGCCCGGGTCGCCGAAGCCGCCGCTGCCCGAGCAGCGGAAGCTGACGACGTCGCCCTGCCGGAGCCGGACGGTGTCCTTCGAGTGGATCGGCCGCTCGTCCTCGCGCCCGGGGTTGAGCACGGTCGAGCCGATCGCGCCGGGACGGCCACCGTCGAGGCCGTAGGGAGGGATCCGCTGGCGGTCGGTCAGGTTCGACATGACGACGTCGTCGGCGAGCATGCGCACATCCTTCCGCACGCCGAGGCCGCCGCGCATCCTCCCCGCGCCGCCCGAGTCGGTGACGAGCTCGAGCCGCTCGACGACGATCGGGTTCCGCGCCTCCTGCGCCTCGACCGGGATGTTCTCGACCGACACGCACGGCGAGATCGCGTCGATCCCGTCCTTCTCCTGACGCGCCCCCACGCCGGCCATCACGTAGTCGTAGAAGACGAACCGCCGGCCGGTGACGGGATGCATGCCGCCGAAGATCGGGTTCACCCACTGCCCGCTCGCCGCGCACACGCGGTCGGGCACGGCCTGAGCGAGCGCGCCGAAGAGGAGCTCGACGATGCGCTGATTCATCATCGCGCGGCCGGCGACGGCGGCGGGCGGCTGGGCGTTGAAGAACGAGCCCGGCGGCGCCGCGACCCGCAACGGGCGCAGCTGCCCGGCGTTCTGCGGGATCGAGTCCCTGGTCGTGATCGCCTTGGTCACCCAGACGCAGTACGCCTTCGTGTAGGTCAGCGTGCAGTTGAGCGACGTCGGCGTCTGCGGGTCGGAGCCCGCGAAGTCGAAGAGGATCTCGCCGCCGCCGACCGTCACTGCCACCTCCATGTGGACGCGGCCTGTCCCGGGCCCGTGGTCGTCGAGGTCGTCGGCGAAGCGGTAGACGCCGGCCGGAATCGTCTCGAGCTCCGCCCGCACCGCCGCCTCGGAGCGGGCGAGGATCGCCTCCGCGGCCTCGTCGACGACCTCCCGTCCCGTCGTCGCATACAGCTCGACGAGCCGTCGAGCCCCGACATGGAGCGCGGCGCGCTGGGCGCGGATGTCGCCGAGCACGAGGTCGGGCACGCGCACGTTCGCCGCGATCAGCCGCAGCACCTCCTCGACGGGCTCGCCCGCCCGGTAGATGCGCGTCGGCAGGAGCCGCAGGCCCTCCTGGATCAGGTCGTTCACGCCCACGACGGCCTGGCTCCCCGGCGCGGAGCCGCCGATGTCGGTCAGGTGCACGGTGCAGACGACGAAGCCGACGAGATCGTCTCCGGCGAAGGCCGGGCTCATGGCGAAGATGTCGGGCAGGTGCCCGGCGCCCATGTGCGGGTCGTTGAGCACGATCAC
>VGCB01000618.1 GCA_016870235.1 Actinomycetota bacterium
GTGATCGAGCGCACGATGGACGCGCTCGCCGACGAGCTCGGCCTCGACCGGCTCGAGCTGCGGCGGCGGAACCTGATCACCGAGTTCCCGAAGCAGATCGCCTCCGGGCTCACGATCGACTCGGGCGACTACGTCGGCGCGCTCGACCGGCTGCTCGAGAACGTCGACCTCCCCGCGTTCCTGGCCGAGCAGCAGGCACGGCGCGACCGCGGCGACGCGAAGCAGCTCGGGATCGGCTTCTCGACCTACAACGAGATGTGCGGATTGGCACCGTCGCGCATCCTCGGGGCGATCCGCTACGCCGCCGGCGGCTGGGAGTCGTCGACGGTGCGGTTCCTGCCGACGGGCACGGTGCAGGTCGTCGTCGGCACGTCGCCGCACGGCCAGGGCCACGAGACGGCCTTCTCGCAGGTCGTCGCCGACCTGCTCGGTGTCGACGTCGGCGACGTCGAGGTGCTCCACGGCGACACGTCGGTCGCCCCGTACGGGATGGACACCTACGGCAGCCGCTCGCTGCCGGTCGGCGGCGCCGCGCTTCACCATGCGGCGGGACGCGTGATCGAGAAGGCGCGCGAGATCGTGGCGTACCAGCTGGAGGTGGCGCCCGAGGATCTCGAGTACGCGCCCGGGACCTTCACGGTGAAGGGATCGCCCGATCGCTCGAAGACGATCAAGGAGGCGGCCTGGGCGGCGTGGACGTCGCACGCGATTCCCGATGGGATGGATCCCTTCCTCGAGGCGACCGCGACGTGGGACGCGCCCAACTTCTCGTGGCCGGGAGGTGCGCATGCGTGCGTCGTCGAGGTCGACGTCGAGACCGGCGATGCGCGTGTCGTTCGCTACCTCGCCGTCGACGAGATCGGCACCGTCGTCAACCCGCTGATCGCCGACGGCCAGGTGCACGGCGGCGTCACGCAGGGGATCGCGACCGCGCTCTACGAGGAGGGAGCGTACGACGACGAGGGGAACCTGATGACGCCGAACCTCGTCACGTACCTCGTTCCCTCGGCCGCGGAGCTGCCGTCGTTCGAGCTCGACCGCGTCTCGGCGCCGAGCCCGACCCACCCGTTCGGTGCCAAGGGTGTGGGGGAGACCGGGACGATCGCCTCGGCGGCAGCGGTCGTGAACGCGGTGGTCGACGCAGTCTCCCACCTCGGGGTACGCGACGTCGGCCTGCCGGCGACGCCGGAGCGGGTCTGGCGAGCGATCGAGGATGCGAAGGGAGGTGTACGGTGATTCCGGCGTCGTTCGACTACGAGGTCGCGGACAGTGTGGAAGCGGCGGTCGAGCTCCTCGGCCGTGACGACGCGAAGGCGCTCGCGGGCGGTCACTCGTTGATCCCCGCGATGAAGCTCCGGGTCGCCCGCCCGTCGCTCCTCGTCGACCTCAGCCGTCTCGACCTCTCGTACGTGCGCGACGACGGGACGCACGTCGCCGTCGGTGCGCTGACGCGGCACAAGGAGGTGCGGGACGCACGGCTGATCCGGGAGCACTGCGCGATCGTCGGCCACGCGGCAGGCCTGATCGGCGACCCCCAGGTTCGACACCGCGGCACGATCGGCGGGTCGCTCGCGCACGGCGATCCGGCTTCTGACCTCCCCGCCGTGATGCTCGCGGTGGGCGCGGAGCTCGTCGCTCAGGGCGCGGCCGGGACGCGTGCGATCGCCGCGGACGACTTCTTCACGGGCGTGTTCGAGACGGCGCTCGCTCCGGACGAGCTGCTGATCGAGGTGCGGCTGCCGAAGCTCGCGGCCACGACGGGCTGGTCGTACGTGAAGCTCAACCGGCGGGCGCAGGACTGGGCGACGGTCGGCGTCGCCGCGCTCCTGCACCGGTCGGGCGACCGGATCGACGCGGCGCGCGTCGGGCTCGTCAACATGGGCGCGACCGCGCTGCGCGCCCGAGGGGTCGAGGACGCCCTCACAGCCGGCGATCCCGTCGGCCGGGCGGCGGCGCGCGTGGG
>VGCB01000619.1 GCA_016870235.1 Actinomycetota bacterium
GCCGGCTATGTCTCGGGCGCCTCCGCGCTTGACGTGTACGCCCCGTGGCAGACCTTCGTTGTCGCGCTCGGAGCACCGCTCGTCGCCTATGCCACCTACGAGTACCTGGGCAAGAAGCTCATCGACGAGCACAAGCTGCTCCCCGTCTTCGCCGCGGCGGGCACGTACGGGCTGATCATGGTCGGGCTGATCAAGTGGGGTACGCCTCGCAGCGGCTACGTCGGCATCGAGGAGGGCGCCTATGCCTTCCAGCATGCGGAGATCAACCTCCTCTGGCAGGTGATCGGCATCGCGGCCTGCCTGGGCGGAGGCATGCTGACGGCCGCGGTCCTGTCCTTCGTCTTCTCGAAGACGATCGGCATGCGCGTCTCCGACGACGAGCAGGCCGCGGGTCTCGACAAGACCTACTGGGGTCTCGAGACCGAGGACGACCCTGTCGTCACGTAGCAGGTCTCCGCGACGCCTGGTCGCGGCCTCCACGTCGATCTGGAGGGGCCCCGAGAGGGCCCATCCTCAGCTCCAGGGGTACGGCGAGTTCGAGACGGGATGCAGATCGCCGGTTTCGAAGCGCTCGAAGCGGAATGGGTAGAGCAGGCTCGAGTGATCGCCGAGCAGGACCTTCGCCACCTCTCGGCCCACGCCGATCATCTTGTACCCGTGGTTCGAGTCGAGGATTCCGTAGACGTTCGGGCGGAGATAGTCGAAGACGGGGAAGTTGTCGGCGGTGAAGGAGCCGACGCCGCCGGAGCGGGCGTTCTTGTACTTCGCCCGGCAGCCCTCGAACCGGCGCATCGCGTGCGACAGGCCGGCGCACCACATGTCCGCGAAGCTGGGATCGACGTTCGTGGTCTGCGGGTAGGGATCGAGCTCGATCTCGCCGTCGACCGTGAGCGGCGAGGCGCCGCCCTGGACGCCATGGCGGTCGCGCTTGTAGTAGATGCCCCACAGCTCGTCGGTGACGAGTTCGCCGTCGTCCGTGTAGAGCGGAGCGTCGGTATCCAGGTGGATCACGGGCGGGGCGCCGCCGTCGGCCGTCGCGAAGGAGAGCGGGTCGACGGTGATCTCCCCCTCCTGCAGGTTCCAGTAGGTCCACATCCGCACACCTGTCGCGACCTCTCCGGACGGCTGGCGGATGTCGATCGTGTCGGGAAGCCCGAGCAGGCGCCAGAAGTGCTGTGCCCACGGGCCGGGCGCGATCACGACCTGCTCGCCCACCGCCACGTCGCCCTTGTCGGTCTCGACATGGGTGACCGTGCCGTCGTCCGCGGAGCGGAACCCAGTGACAGTGGTATGCGAGTGGATGGCCACACCGGCGTCGACGCACTTGTCGCGAAGACCGGCGACGGACTCCAGGTTGAAGGCGAAGCCGCCCTGATGCTCGTGGAGGCAGACGGTCACGCCTTTCGCCCGCCAGTCGGGGAAGAGACCCTTCATGTGCGCGTCGACCTCCGCCTCGCCGACGATCAGCTCAGAGCGGTAGCCGATGCGCTCGTGCCGCTCGTACACTGAGATCAGATCGCCCTCCTGCACCTTCGGCCCGAGCGCGACGTAGCCGACCGGGTTGTAGTGGTAGGCGACGGGATCGGACTCCCACACCTCGACGCACGCCTGCATCAGCTCGCTCATCGCCGGCTGGAAGTAGTTGTTGCGGACGACGCCGCACGCGATGCCGGTCGCGCCTGCGCCCGGCGTCGACTTCTCGAGGACGACCACGTCCGCACCCGAGCCTGCACCTCGCGCCCGGAGCTCGGTCGCGAGGTGGAGCGCGGTAGAGAGGCCGTGCATGCCGGCGCCGACGACCACGAACCGGGACGCGCTCAAGAGCGACACCTTGACCTCCTGAATTGCTTTCTCGCCAATTCTATTGCGCTGCCAGCGAGAGAACCGTAGCAATGCGGTGCCGACGTCGAACGGGGAGCCTTTCGCGGCGACCGGCCCGGCCCGGCAGAATTGAGCCG
>VGCB01000620.1 GCA_016870235.1 Actinomycetota bacterium
CGGCAGTCGGTGGTCGCGTCCGACCGAAGCCGGACGGGGGAGGGCGTGCGGAGTGGTACGGTCGCTCGCATGGAACCGACGCCGATCCCCGTCCCCGACGGCCTGCGCGGCCTCGACCCCGCCGCGATCGCCGCCCTCCGCGACATGCGGGTCGAGCTCGAGCGCCTCTCTGGCCTCGACGAGCGCGCGATCGAGCTGGCGCGGCTCGGTGCGCTGATCGCCCTCGGCGCGCCGGCCGACTCCCTCGAGGCGCATGTGCGCCGCGCGGCCACGATCGGGATGACAGCCGAGGAGGTCTGGGGCACCGTGATGGCGGTGGCGCCGCTCGTCGGGGTGCCGCGGCTGATCGGCTCGATCCCGGCGATCCGCACGGCCCTCGACGCCGGCTGACGGTTCTTCCTTGACAGGGTTCGGCCTCCTGGCAGAATCCGGGACACCAATCAAGCGTTCGTTTGAAAGCTAGGAGGCTGCCCGGTGGCCAAGGTCGACGTCGTCGTCATTGGCGCGGGCGCAGCCGGTCTCACCGCCGGCGCGCTGCTCGCGAAGAACGGCAAGAAGGTCGTCGTCCTCGACAAGTCGCCGCACCTCGGCGGCCGCGGCATGGCCGTGCCTGACGAGGGCTTCACGCTCAACGTCGGCGGGCATCTGCTCGAGGACTCCGGCTCGGGCATCACCAAGGTCTTCGAGTACCTCGGCAAGCACCTCGGCCACGGGCCGGTCTCGACCGACATGCCGGTCTGGGACCACGAGAAGGACACGTGGGGCTCGATCCGCGATCGCTACTCGGGCAACAAGGACGAGCTGAAGAAGGTGATCAAGGCCCTGATCGACACTCCGTTCGAGGAGTTCGATCGCTGGGACGACCGGTCGCTGCGCGAGTGGATGCTGCAGCACACGACCGATCAGGGCGTGATCGACCTCTGGGAGTTCCTCGCCGTCCTCGAGTGCCTGACCGACGAGTGGTGGGATCACTCCGCCTCCGACAACCTCTACGTGCGGAAGATGCACTACGAGGAGAAGCGGATGGCCGGCTACTCCTTCTGGCCCGAGCAGGGGTGGGCGGGGCTCTTCCGCGATCTCGCCGACGCCGTGACGGAGAACGGCGGCGAGGTGCGCATGGGCACCCCGGCCGAGCGCGTGATCATCGAGAACCACGAGGTCAAGGGCGTCGCGGTCGCGCGCGGCCCGCGGATCCTCCCGAACGAGGTCTTCGAGGAGGAGGTGATCGAGTGCGACGTCGTGATCTCGACGCTGCCGGTCTGGGACGTGCTCCGCGTCGTGCCCGAGCACGAGCTGCCCGACTGGTATGCAGGTCAGATCAGGTACCTCGCGCAGCCGCACTACAAGGTGACGTGGCTCGGGCTCTACCTCGCCGCCGACGAGCCGGCCGCCGTGATCGACCGCAAGGAGCTCTCGACCTGGCTCCATGCGCCGCTCACGCGCTGTCCGGGCTTCTTCTTCGAGCAGACGGCGTACGACCCCTCGACCGCGCCGTCCGGCAAGTACCTCTACGTGATGGGCGCCGTGATCCCGGGTGCGCGGGGCACCGACCAGCGGTACCTGCTCGAGATGTTCGAGAAGTTCGAGAAGGAGATCGGGATCATGTACCCGGTGCTCGCGAAGCCGGTGTGGCGGCGCCGGCACCTCGTCTACAACCCGTCGTTCGGCGTCATCCAGAAGCCGGGCCTCGTCGGGCAGTACCGCCCGCACTGGCGCGCGCCGAACGTGGACGGCCTCTACTTCGCGAGCGAGACCTTCCGCAGCCGCGGCATCGGCGTCGACCGCGCCTCGCGCGCCGGCCTCACCGTCGTCGAGGACATGCTCGGCAAGCGCCTGCCGGGCTTCGAGGAGACCTGGCGCTACTGATGACCCACCGCGACACGGAGATGGAGGCGTAGGTTGGCCAAGTACGACGTCGTCGTGATCGGCGCCGGGGCGGCGGGGCTCGCCGCCG
>VGCB01000621.1 GCA_016870235.1 Actinomycetota bacterium
CCATGAACGCGAGCGACCCGCGGCGCCCGAAGCGGCGGAACGCCTTCTGCCCGAGGCCGAGGCCGGCCGTCGACCAGAGCTCGGTGCCGAGGAGCCCGAACGCGAGGTCGGCGTTGCCCATGAACCCGTTGAAGAACGACTCCCAGGCGGCGCCGTCCCCGGGCGCGTGGCGATCCATCTCGGCCACGTTCTCGTCGAGCGACGTCCACACGAACGCCGCGTCGCCGCCGGGGGTCGTCGAGCCGGTGGGTAGATCCGTGTTCACATACTCGACGCCGCGGCGGTCGAGCTCCGGCTTGAGCTCCGCGTAGGCGGCGCCGCCCGTCCAGAGCGGGTGCCACGACGCCATCACCTCGTGGGTGAACCCCGGGAGCGTGAGGTCGTCGGAGGTGTAGATGCAGCCGCCGATCCGCTCCTCCCGCTCGAGCACGGCGACGCGCCAGCCCTGCTGCGTCAGGAGCGCCGCGCAGGCGAGGCTGTTGATGCCGGACCCGACGAGGACGGCGTCGTACGCGACCATGCGGCGCGACGATACCACCTGGGACGATCGCCTCCCGACCGGCTACGCCGGTGGGTCGACGACCCCGGGAAAGGGGAAGTGGTAGGCGCAGAGCCGAGCGCCGTCCGCCCGAGCGCGGCCGAGGAGCGTGGCTCGTGTCGACGCGGTCTGTGCAGGATCGTGGTCGTTCTCGTAGTGCCAGGCGTGGCGCCGCAGGTGAAGCGGGTGGTGGAACGCGTCGGCTGCCCAGACGAGCGCCTGGCCGCCGGAGCGGAGGCCGACCGCCGCGTGCCCGGGCGTGTGGCCCGGGGCAGGGATCAGCGAGATCCCCGGCGCCACCTCGACCTCGTCGGCGTGTCGCGCGGTCGGCCCGGGGTGCGCGAGCACGGCGCGGCGGAACTCAACGGCGTGCGGGCTCTCCTCGCCGAAGGCGTCGACGGCCTGCCAGTGCTCCCACTCCGCCTGAAAGAGGTGCAGGGTGGCGCCGGAAAAGAGCGGGCGGCCGTCGCCGTCGAGGAGACCCGCGGCGTGATCGGTGTGGCAGTGCGAGAGGACGACGTCGGTGACGTCGGCGGGATCGCGCCCGAGACGGCGGAGAGCGCGGACGAGCGGCGTGTCCCCCTCCCCGATGCCGGCACCGACGCCGGCGTCGAGGAGGACGAGCCCGGCCGGCGTCTCGACGATCGCCGGTTGGAAGGAGAGCGTGACGTTCGCATCCGCGAGGCCGGACGCGGCGAGGTCGGCCTGGGAGGCGCCGCGGAAGAACTGCGCCGCGGGCCGCTCGAGCGTCGCCTCCTCGACGAGGTGGACGCGGAACGCCCCGATCGGAAGCGTCTCGACCCGCGGCTCCGGCGTCACGTCAGGCCTCGAGTGCTCGGAGGATCCTCTGCGTCGGGCCTTCGACAGGGCCGCCGTCGACGACGAGCGTCGCTCCCGAGACGAACGCCGCGGCGCTGCTCAACAGGTAGTGGCACGCGTAGGCGATGTCCTGCGGCTCGCCGATCCGGCCGACCGCGGTCGTCGTCCCGGCCCGGGCGACCAGCTCCTCGCTGCCGCGGAACACGGCGTGCATCGAGCCCTCGGTGCGGATCAGGCCGGGGGAGACGCAGTTGACGCGAACCTCCGGCCCCCACTCGGCGGCCAGCGAGGCCGTGAGGTGCTCCGTCGCCGCCTTGGCGGCGCCGTAGGCCGCGAAGAGCGGCGTCGCGCTCGTCGTCGCCGTCGCGGAGACGAGGACGATCGCGCCGCCCGACTCGCGCAGCAGCGGGTATGCCGCCCGTGCGGTGGCGAACGCGGCCGTCGTGTTGAGGTCGAGTTGCCGGCGGAAGCGCTCCGCGTCGACCTCGGCGGCCTTGCCCATGGCGGCGCCGCCGACGTTGGCGACGAGCCCGTCGAGGCGGCCGAAGCGCTCGCGGATCGTCCTGACCGCGGCTGCGAGCGCCGTCTCGTCCCA
>VGCB01000622.1 GCA_016870235.1 Actinomycetota bacterium
CGGTGACTCGAAGCTCGTGTTCGGCCGACCGCCCACCGTGATCCTCCTGTGCGGCCTCCAGGGCTCCGGGAAGACGACCGCCTCGGCGAAGCTCGCGCTCCACCTGCGCAAGCACGAGAAGAAGAGCCCCGGCCTCGTCGCCGCCGACCTCCAGCGCCCGGCCGCGATCGACCAGCTGGAGACGCTCGGCAAGCAGATCCAGGTGCCGGTGTACCGGACGGAGACGCAGGACGCGGTCGAGGCCGCCCGCTCCGGGCTCGAGCGCGCGACCGCCGACGGCTGCGACGTCGTCATCGTCGACACCGCCGGCCGGCTCCAGATCGACGAGACGCTGATGGACGAGCTCGCGCGCGTGCGCGACGCGGTGCGGCCGATGAACGTCCTCCTCGTCGTCGACGCGATGACGGGCCAGGAGGCCGTGAACGTCGCCCAGGCCTTCCAGGAGAAGATCGCGTTCGACGGCGTCGTCCTCTCGAAGCTCGACGGCGACGCGCGCGGCGGTGCCGCCCTCTCCGTGAAGGCGATCACGGGCAGGCCGATCAAGTTCGCGTCCACGGGCGAGAAGGTCGACGCGCTCGAGGTGTTCCATCCCGACCGCATGGCCTCGCGGATCCTCGGCATGGGCGACGTGCTCACCCTGATCGAGAAGGCGGAAGCGGCTGTCGAGGCCGACGACCAGGCGGAGCTCGAGCGGCGCATGATGGCCGGCGAGTTCACGTTCGACGACTTCCTCACGAGCTACCGGATGCTGCGCCGGATGGGCCCGCTCAAGGGCGTGATGAAGCTGATCCCCGGCATGGGCAAGCAGCTCGACGGGCTCGACGTCGACGAGAAGCAGATGGCACGGGTCGAGGCAATCGTCCTCTCGATGACGCCGCGGGAGCGGGCGCTCCCGCACCTCATCAACGGCCCGCGGCGCCGCCGCATCGCAGCGGGCAGCGGCACCTCGATCGAGGAGGTCAACCGCCTCCTGCAGGCGCGCAAGCAGATGGCGAAGATGATGCGCTCGATGGGCAAGGGCAAGATGCCGACACTGCCGCCCGAGCTCACCGGCGGCCGCCCGCGCCCCCGGCGGTGACGTTCGCCGCGGATCCCGAAGCAGGGGCCCCTGGCCCTCAACGACACCGGCACGGCGTACGGGCTTCGGTGTTCTGGTCTCCGTGGTGGTCTCTGGTGTCCGGTGGACGCGTCTGGCTCAAGCCAGACGCGGGAGTCCCAGGGGGCGGTCCTTTCGTTCTTCCCCGTCCGACTTCAGTCGGACGGCTCCGTCCAACACCCGACGCCCCGCCCATCCAGAGCACGAGGAGGGGTCCCAAGGGGAACCTCCCGGTTCCCCTGGCTTCAGGAAACGAATCGATCGACTCGAGCCCGAGCCCTACAACAGCGGGGCCGTGTTCTCGCGCGTCTGGTACGTCGGTCCCTCGCCAACCGGACGCGCGAGAACACGGCCAGGCATGCAATGCAACTAGAATCGCCCCGCACTCCTACCGAAAGCGAGAACACGACCTATGGCAGTACGCATGAGGCTGACCCGCGTCGGCTCGAAGAAGAACCCGATCTACCGGGTGGTCGTCGCCGACTCTCGGTCGCCGCGTGACGGCCGCTTCATCGAGATCGTGGGCCGCTACAACCCGCAGACGAACCCCTCCACGATCGAGCTCGACGCCGACAAGGTGAAGTCGTGGCTCGCGAAGGGCGCTCAGCCTTCCGACCCGGTCGCCCGCCTGATCAAGGCCGCGGGCATCGAGTAGCCGCGCGTGGCCGACCTGCTCGCTTGGATCGCCCGGCACCTCGTCGACGAGCCGGACGCGGTCCGGGTCGAGGTGGTCGAGACCGACGAGCTGACGACGTACAGGCTCTTCGTCGCCCCCACTGACATCGGCAAGGTGATCGGCCGGCAGGGGCGGCTCGCGCGAGCGCTGCGAAGCCTCGTGCGCGCGGGCGGCGGA
>VGCB01000623.1 GCA_016870235.1 Actinomycetota bacterium
CCGGCGCGGGCCGCGGCGAGGGCCGCCGAGTCGTGCAGCAGCTCGTCGATCGCGGCCCGCAGGGCCTCGACGTCGCCGGGGGCGACGACCCGGCCCGCCTCGAACCGCCGGACGACCTCTCCGAGCCCGCCGACGTCGTAGACGACGGCCGGGATCCCGGCGCCGAGCACTTCGAGCAGCGCTCCCGACTGGTCGAGCTCCGGCCGGTACGGGAAGAGCCCGATCGTCGCCCGGGTGAGCGCGCGGCGGATCTCCTCCGGCCGCAGGTAGCCGAGCCACCACTCGGCCCGGTCGCCGGCTCGGACGCGGTGCGCATCGATCGGGATGCGCGGGTCACCGGCGACGAGAAGCCGTGCGTCACGGACGCCGAGGATCGCCTCGACGGCGTCCGGCAGACCCTTGTACGGCCGGATCACGCCGAGATGGAGCACGGTGCGGCCGTCGTCCTCGCGGCGGACGTCGGAGGGGAACACCGGGTGCGGGATCACGAACAGCCGATCCGCGGGCACGCCGAGGGCGACGAGCTCGTCCCGCCCCCGTCGAGAGTGGACGACGATGCGGTCGAACCGTGACAACAGGCGGAGCCAGAGCGCAGCCCGGTGCGCCGTGCGTCGTGGCAGCAGGTCGTGGGCCGTGAACACGCGCGGCACACGCGAGCGGAGCAGCGCGCCGTCGAGCTCGGGCGCGGCCAGCCACTGCACGTGGAGCACGTCGGTGTGCAGCAGGCCTCGCGCGGCGAGGCCCGCCATCCCGAGCGGGTGCTCGATCGCCTTCAGCGCGAGCCGGGCGCGGCCGCCGATCCGGGAGGAAGCGGGGTAGAAGAGCTCGTGGACGCGATAGCCCACCGGCGTCGGCGTCGGCCCGAAGCGGAAGGGCGACGTGACGAGGTCGACGGTCGCCCCCGCTCGAGCGAGCGCCCGCGCGAGCGCGTGGTCGTACTGCGGCGTGTAGGCGGGCGGATCGGCGAGGAGGACGCGCATTCCGCACCTAGAGTAGAGAGCACGGTGGACCACCTCGTCAGGACCTGGAACGTCTTCCACGGCAACGCGCATCCACCGCGCCGGCGCTCGTACCTGCGGGTGGCGATCGAGCTCTCGGTCGAGGACGGGCCGTCCGTCGTCTGCCTGCAGGAGCTGCCGCTCTGGTCGCTCCCGCGTCTCGCGGTGTGGACCGGCTACCGGTCGTTTCCCGCCGTCGCGCGGCGCGGGATGACGCCCCGCCGCGTCGCCGGCTGGATCACGCGCCAGTGGCAGGTGACGTTGCGGTCGGCGATCACCGGGCAGGCGAACGCGATCCTCGTCCGCCAGGATCTCGGCGCCCGCGCGCTCGTCACGGTGCAGGTGAGCCGGGGCCGTCGGGAGCGCCGCGTCGTCCAGGCTGTCCGCGTCGACGGGATCGGCGTCGTCGCCAACGCCCACCTCTCCCAGCGCGACCCCCAGACGGCGACGGAGGAGCTGCGGCGCGCCGTCGCGGTTGCGCGGTCGCAGGCGGCGGCCGGAGAGCCGATCGTGCTCGCGGGCGACTTCAACATCGAGCATCCGGAGGTCGACGGGTTCGGCGGCGCGATCGCGGGCCTCGACCAGGTGCTCGTGCAGGGCGCGCCGGCGACCCCGGCAGTCGTCTGGCCGGAGGAGCGGCGAACGCGCGACGGCGTCGTCCTCTCCGATCATACTCCGGTGGAGGTGACGGTCCGATGACGTTCGAGGAGGCCCGCGCGCGGTTCCCGGTGCTGACCCGGGTCGCGTACCTGAACGCGGGCACGTTCGGGCCGCTCTCCCGGGCGACGATCGCGGCCGCCGCCCGGGAGACCGAGCGCGACCTTCACGAGGGCCGCGTCGGGCTCCCCTGGTACGACCATGTCAGCGCGCTCCGGCAGGCGGCGCGGGAGGAGATCGCCGGCCTCGTCGGCGCGCCGGCCGACCACGTCGCGCTCACGGCGTCGACCTCG
>VGCB01000624.1 GCA_016870235.1 Actinomycetota bacterium
CGTCGACGGGGCCGGGGCGAAGACCCTCCTGCCCGACATGTGGGAGCGGGCCCGGCCACTGCTCGCCGGCGCCGTCGCGGTCACGTTGGACGAGACGGCGGCCGCAATCCGGCTCCTCGTCGAGAGGGCGCACGTCGTCGCCGAGGGAGCGGGAGCCCTCTCGGTCGCAGCCGCGCTTCGCGGCGCCGGCGGCCCCGGCCGCGTCGTCTGCGTCGTCTCCGGGGGGAACATCGACGCGTCGCGCCTCGCCGCGATCCTCGCCGGCCGGACGCCCGACTGACGGCCGGCTCAGTCCTCCGCGCGATCGAGCTCGTCGTCGTCCCAGCGGTCGTAGGGCATCGAGAGCGGCAGCGCGAACCAGCCGAGGCCGAAGACGAACGCCGTCCCGATCGCGACGATCCACGACACCGGCCCGCCGAGCACCTCCTCGGCGACGAGGAAGACGGACGCCGTCATCGCCACCGCCACGCACGCGAGGCCGGCGATCGCAAGCCGGTTCGAGGTGCGGAGCATGCGCTCCTTGTTCCGCTCGCGCCAGCGGAGACGGTGGTACGCGCTCGGGGCCGTCAGCAAGACAGAGCCGAGCGTCGTCGCCGCCAGGGCGACGACATAGGCCACCTCCTGGCTTCGCTCGACGCTCGCCCACCGGGCCGAGAACGGGGTCACGAGCAGGAACGCGAACAGCACCTGGACGCCGGGCAGCGCCACCCGGAGCTCGTTGAGAAGCTCGATCAGCTCCCGGTCGCGCTTCTTCTGCAGGTCGCGAATCGCCATTCGGTTCACTCTCAGCAGCCGCGGCGCGTGGTCTCCGCGACGGCCAGCTTCACCCACTCGAGCGGGATCTGCGTGATGTACCGATACCACGGCTCGGGCGAGCCGCGAACGACGAGGACGGCATCGGTGCAGCGCTCGAACAGCCGTTTCGTCCGGAGGAGATGGAACCGCGACGTGACGACTGCTACCGAGCGCCAGCCGTTCCGCTCCGCGAGCGCCGCGACCATCCGCGCCTCACCGCGCGTCGAGAACGGGTCGGGCCGGCGGCAGATCACCCGGTACGGATGCCGGGGCTGCGCGCAGAAGCGCTCGCGCTCTCTGTCGTCCGAGGGCGCGTCGTCGGAGACGACGAGGACGGGCGCGAGCCCGTCGTCCATGATCCGCCGGGCCACGGGCAGCCGTGTCTCGCTGCCGGCGAGGACGGCGACGGCGCCGACCGGCCCGTGAAACGTGGTTTCCGGGTACGTGAGGAACATCGTCGCCCCGAGCACGTACTGCAGCACGACGACGCCGAGCACCAGCCACGCAAGACGGCGGCGGAGCGTCCTCGGCCACGTCCGCGGGGGACCCGGGGGCTCCCGCCTCGTCGGTCGTCGCTTCGGCATCGACGCCCAAGGCTACGTGCCCGGCCCACCGGCGGGCGGCAGGCGGAGGAGGCTCCCGGGGACGTTCCGGGCCACGTCGCGTAGCATCGGGGCGTGGACTTCGAGACCCGCGCGATCCATGCCGGCCAGCACCCCGACGCTGAGGCGGGGGCAGTGACCGTCCCCATCTACCAGACGTCGACGTACGCCCAGGAGGCCGTCGGCGTCCACAAGGGGTTCGACTACGCGCGCACCGCGAACCCCACGAGGAAGGCGCTCGAGGAGTGCGTCGCGTCGCTCGAGAACGCCCGCTTCGGCCACGCGTTCTCCTCGGGGATCGGCGCCACCACAACGCTCATGCACCTCGTCGACCCGGGCCAGCGCGTCGTCACCGTGAACGACGTGTACGGCGGCGTCTACCGCATGTTCTCCAAGGTCTACGCGCCGAAGGGCTACCGCTTCAGCTGGCTGACGCCGCAGGAGCTGTCGACGGACGCGGCGGCGCACCTCGACGAGGAGACGCGGCTCGTCTGGATCGAGAGCCCCACGAACCCGCTCCTCAACATCGTCGACATCGCCGCCGTCGCCGC
>VGCB01000625.1 GCA_016870235.1 Actinomycetota bacterium
AAGGCGGCACCGACCCCGTTGCCGTCGCAGCGTCCCTCCCCGCCGCGATCGACCGCGCCCTCCTCGTCGCGGCGCAGGCGATGCCGACGCCCGGCTGGCTCGACCACGGCCTCGCCGCCGCGTTCGTCGAGGCGGTCAACCGCCACCTCGTCGACCGCTGGCTGCCGGCCGACCCGCGCTTCCGGCTCGCGATCGCGCTCTCCCCGCATCAGGCGCCGCTCGCCGTCCGCGAGATCGAGCGCCACGCCGGCGTCGCCGGCGTCGCCGCCGCGGCGATGCCGCTGATCGCGGTCGCGATGGGGCACGAGCACTACCACCCGGTGTACCGGGCCCTCTCCGAACGCGGGCTGCCGCTGCTCGTCCACCCGGGCGGCTCCGAGGGCGAGGTGCTCGGCGCCGCCGCGATCGGGGGGACGGGGCCGCGGACGCCCGAGGAGACCTTCACGCTGCTGCCGCAGGTGGCCCAGGCGAACCTCGCGAGTCTCGTGTTCAACGGCGTGTTCGAGCTCTTCCCCGAGCTCACCGTCGTCTTCGCCGGCTGGGGCTTCGAGTGGGCCCCGACGCTCGTGTGGCGCGCCGACAGCGAGTGGCGCGGGCTCCGCGTCGCGGTGCCGTGGCTCCGGCGGCCGCCGTCGGAGGTGATCGCGGAGCACGTGCGGTTCGTGGTCGACGGCGCCGCTTCGGCGCTCCGCCCCGGCACCTGGGAGCACGCTGCGCTCCTGCCCGAGAGCGCCCTCGTGTACGGCTCCGACGCGCCGTTCGACGCCGTCGGGCCGGAGGAGCGGCTCGCGCTCGCGCCCGCCGGCCTGCGCGAGCGGATCGCGGAGAACGCCGTCTCGCTGTTCGGCGCCCGCGGGTGAGCGTGCCGCTCCTGCAGGGCGCGATCGACGTCCACGTGCACACCCGGCCCGACGTGATCGCGCGCCGCTACACGGACGTGGACGTGGCGCGGCTCGCCGAGGCGGCGGGCATGCGCGCCGTCGTCGTCAAGTGTCACCACGAGTCGACCGTGGGCCGCGCCGCCGCAGCCTCGGCGGCGACCGGCTTCCCCGTCTACGGCGGGATCGTCCTCAACCGCTGGTGCGGCGGCCTCGACCCGGCGGTGGTCGAGGCGTCGCTCGCCCTCGGCGCCCGGATCGTGTGGTGGCCGACGCTCTCCTCGCCGGCGCACGCGACCGTCTTCGACGGCCACCCCACGCCGGAGCCGCCGCTCGGAGGGGAGGCACGGGCGATCTGCCGGTTGGTCGCCGAGCACGGCGCGGTGCTGGCGACGGGGCACGCCGGTCGCGAGACCGTGCAGGCGCTCGTCGCGCTGGCTGCGGAGGAAGGGACGCGGATCCTCGTCACGCACGCCGACTTCCTCGTCCCCGATCTCACCTTCGAGGAGCAGGCGGTGCTGGCGGGGGCGCACGACGACGTGTGGTTCGAGCGGTGCGCCTACATGTGCCTGCCGGGGACGCCGCACCCGAAGCCGGTCGGGCCGGTCGTCGAGGCGATCCGGGCGACCGGCGGCCCGGCGCGCAACGTCGTCTCCTCCGACCTCGGCCAGCCGGAGCTGCCGCCCTATCCGGACGGGCTCGTCTCGTTCGCGGGCGCGCTCGTCGGCCACGGGCTCGCCGAGGACGACGTCCGTGCGATGCTCACGTGCCAGCCTGCCCGCCTCCTCCGACTCGACCCCTGAGCCGTGGCCGATCCCGAGATCCGCATCGTCGACTTCTCGACCCACCTGTCCGGCCCGCTCGCCACGCATCTCCTCACCGAGCTCGGCGCAACCGTGGTCAAGGTCGAGAACCCGCGCACCGGCGACGGCAACCGACTCGACGGCGAGCTGATCGAGGGAGCCGGGGTTATGCACCTCGCCTTGAACGCCGGCGCGCGCAGCCTCACGCTCGACCTGCGCGCGCCGGAGGCGCCCGACGTGGTCGCGGCGTGCGCGCGATG
>VGCB01000626.1 GCA_016870235.1 Actinomycetota bacterium
CGAGCACCTGGAGGTTTCGGCCGCCCGTGAACAGGTCGCACTCCGGCCACAGGGCCTCCATCAGCACCTCCCGGTGCACCGGCCGGCCCTCGTGCATCGCGAGCAGCCGGAGCAGGCTGCGTGCCCGTGGCTTCAGCCTTCCGAGGTCGACGTCCCGGCCGCGAAGACGCAGGCTGAGCCCCCCGAGGCAGCGAAGCTCGGACGAGGGGCCGGAGGCCGACGGCTCGGCGCGGGAGCGGTGGTGCAGCGTCGCCAGGGCACCGAGTGCGTGCTGTTCCTGCAATCCGGCGGCCAGCGTCAGATACTCGGACCGGTTCGATGGTTCGACCTCGGCGAGCGCATGAAAGGCGAGTATGCGGGCGGCTACGACTCCGACGTTGCGGGCAACGTTCTCCGCCTGGAGGGCGATCTCGCGGGCGTCGGGATCGCCGGTGCGCGCGACGGCGACTGCGAGTGCCCCGCGCGCCCACGCCTCGAGAGTCCCTGCACCGAGGGCACGAAAGCCGGCGGCCGCGCCCTCGAGCAGCTCGACAGGGTGTTCCCCTCACGGAGCGCCCCCAACCCTTCGAAGAGCGCAGCCAGGCACGCGACCCAGTCGTTCCCTTCGTGCTCGCTCATGATCCGCGCCTCGGTTGCGGCGGCGCCGCCGCTTGGACTTCCGAGCGCGAGCGCCGCGTGCGCGAGCCGTGCGAGCCAGAACACACCCGCGGTCTCCGCTGACTCCGCTGCGGCGCTCGCCTCACTGCCACCTGCGGTGTCACTCGACAGGAGATGCGCAACGGCCCGACCGAGCTGCGCTGCGGCTGCCGCGAACGAGCGCGGCTCGAGGCTCTCGGTCGCCCGCTCGAAGATGCGGGCGGCTTCACCGCACGCCCCGGCGAGGAGGGCGCAGAGCCCACTCACGGTCAAACCCTCGGCCGTCCCCAGCCTTGCCGCCGCCTGTCCGGCGAGAACCGGGTCGCGCACCGTTGCCCCTCGCAGGATTCCGATGGCGTCACCTGATCGTGGGGCGTTCGGCTCGAGCCACTGTGCGAGCGCGACACGTTCGCTGCGAAACGTGGTCCCCACGACCGAGCCGCGGGCGAGGGACTCGGCACGCTTGTACGTCTCGACGGCCGCGGCGAAGCGGCCGATCGACCGCTGCCGCCGGGCGAGGGCGAGCAGGAGCCACGGATCGCTCTCGAGGATCGACGGCGGAAGCTCGTCGAGCCAGAGCGGCTCGTCGCGGACGACCCGGTCACCGTCCCGGCCGAGGAGCCTCTGGACGTCTCCCCAGGCCCCGGCGCGACCGTAGGCGCGCACAGCGTCGGGAAGCTCACCGTGTGCTTCGAGCAGCGCGCCGGCGCGACGGAAGCGGCGGAGCGTATCGCGCTCCCCGAGCGTCTCCACGAGCATCAGCTCGAGCTGCGAGCGCAGCGTTTCGTGGTAGCGAAACGCGTCGACGTCCACCTCGTGTGTGAAGAGCTGCCGAGCAACGAGCTCCCGTAACACGCCTTCGGAACCGCGTCGCCCGAGCAGCGCGTCGCAGATTCGCCCGGAGAGCAGGGTGAGCACGCACGTCTCCAGCAGGAACTCTCGCACCTCCGGCTCGAGGCCTTCGAGCACGTTCCGGGCGAGGTACTCGCGCGCCACGCTCCAGCGTGTCCGGAGCGACGCGAGAACACGCCGGCGCTGCTCTTCGGATCGCCCCTTCGTGGCGAGGTGGAAGAGCTTCAGTCCTGCTACCCAGCCCTCCGTGCGGCGGGCGAGATCGGCGAGGTCGTCTGGCGGCATCGGCTCTTCGTAGAAGTCGCTGAAGAGCTGCTCGACCTCCCACGAGCGGAAACGGAGATCGTCGGCCCCGATCTCCACCAGGCGGTCCGAGACGAGCAGACGCGACCAGTTGAGGCGCGAGCGCGAGCGCGAGGCGATCAGCATCGCGAGGTCCGCCGGCTTGTATT
>VGCB01000627.1 GCA_016870235.1 Actinomycetota bacterium
GATGGTTCCAACCCCTTGGCAGAGCGGCCCATCCTTCCCGCCCAGCCGGACACTGCCGACCAAGCGCTCAGATGTCCACCAAAACGGGGGCACTCCAGTTCCCAAGGGGAACCCCGTTCCCATGGCTTCAGGATCCGGGTGTGCGCGCGTCTGGTACCTCGGTCCCTCACCCAGCAGACGCGCGCACACCCGGCAAACAAACAACAGCGCGTCTGCTACCTCGCGTCCCTCACCCAGCAGACGCGCGAGAACACGGCCGGGCGGGGCGATGAACCAGCTCCCCGGGTTGGACTCGAACCAACAACCCTTCGGTTAACAGCCGAATGCTCTGCCAATTGAGCTACCGGGGAAAGCGGGCCCATTGTAGCCGGGCCGCTTGGTCGGTTCATCGGCCGGAAGAGGCATCCGCTGAAGGTGCGGGCGCCTCCTCCGGGCCGGCAGCAACAATGACCGAGGATGGCCGATCTCGTCCGCGACGTCTCGCTGAACCTCCGCATGACCAAGCGCCTGGCGCTCCGGCGCGGCGGCGGCGTCTCGCAGCGGGTCGGCCCACTCGACGAGCGGATGGTGTTCGTGATCGGCTCTCCGAGGTCGGGGACGACGTTCCTCGCCGGTGCCATCGGGTCGGTTCCCGGGTTCGTCGACCTCGGCGAGGTGGCGTCGGTGAAGGCAGCGGTCGCGGAGCTTGCGGCGCTGCCTGCGGAGGAGGCGGCGCGCAGGCTTCGGCGGATCCTGGCGACCGCCCGCCGGTTCGGGCTCGTCGGCTCGCTGCGTGCGGTCGAGCAGACGCCGGAGGTCGCGCACGTCGCCCGCGCGGTCGAGCTCGCCTACCCGCAGGGGCGGTTGGTGCACATCCTCCGCGACGGCCGCGACGTCGTGTGCTCGCTGCTCGAGCGCGGCTGGCTGGGCACGGCACGGGCCGGAGAGGCCGACGACGCGGGGCTCGGCTACGGCAGCGGCGTGCGCTTCTGGGTCGAGCCCGAGCGCCGCGCCGAGTTCGGCCGGGTGAGCGAGGCTCGACGGGCTGCATGGGTATGGCGGCGCTACGTGACGGCGGCCCGGGCGTCGTCGGCCTTCGAGCTGCGCTACGAGGAGCTGGCCACGGACCCCGCAGGCGTCGGAGCCCAGCTGGCGCGGTATCTCGAGGCGCCGAACCGTCCGCTCACGGAGGCGCTCCGCGCCGTCCACTCGTCGTCGATCGGCCGCTGGCGCCGGGAGCTGACGCCGGAGCAGGTCGCGGACGTCGAGGAGGAAGCCGGCCCGCTTCTGCTCGAGCTCGGCTTCCCCTCCGACTGAGCCACCGCGCTACGGCTTACTGACCGTCTCGAAGCCGATGACGGCGTCGAGCTTGTCGGCGTAGACCGTTCCGATCGGCGTGCCGGTCTTGGCTGTGCCGCTCTGAATGACCCTGCCCTGGCAAAGGTCTACCGCTTCGACGAGCCACGGCGCGGCGCTGAGTGACTTCGATCGATCACGAAGAGCACTGCGGCTATGCGAGCTCGCCCAGCGCCTGCCGCACCTTGGCGAGCTGTGCCTGGAGCTCGGTCGTGCGCACGAGATCGGACGCAGCGTCGACGAGGTCGCGGCGCAGCTTCCGCTCCCGCAGGCGGTAGAGGAGCTCCTGCCCCGTCCGCTGGTCGATCGCGTTGCGGTCGGCGAGCGCGTCGAGCGCGGCGTGGAGCGCGACGAGATCGTCGTCGATCTCCCGGCCGCGGACGATCGCCTCGCGCACCCGCCGGTGGTCGGCGTTCTCGAAGTGCTCCGGCGACATCGCAGCAAGACCGTCGCGAAGCGACGGATGACGGAGGCAAGCGGCGAGGACGTCGCGCTCGAGCCGCTCACCCGCCGCGAGCACGCGTGGAGGCTCCGTCGGGCCGCCGGAGGCCGGGCGGCGGTCGGGCGAGCGGGCACCGATCCCCTGCAGGGTCT
>VGCB01000628.1 GCA_016870235.1 Actinomycetota bacterium
TGACCGCGGCTCGCGTCGGGCACGATCCGCTGGATCAGGGTGACGTTGCAGACGAGCCCGGCTCCGTTGCCGATGCCGTAGATCACGGAGCCGACGCAGCCGATCGCGAGACCGGGGGAGGCTGCGCAGATGCAGATGCCGAGCGCGGTGACGAGGAACGACATGCGGTAGCCGCCGTACACGCCGACCCTGTCGATGAACCACGCGGCACCGAGATTCCCCGCGACGAGGCCGGCGGCGGCCAAGGCGACGAGGATCCCGAAGCCGACGTTCCCGGTCCCGTAGGCGTCGCGGGCGAGCGAGATCTCGGAGACGTTGATGCCGGAGTACGCGAGCGTCGCCCAGCTCCAGATCAGGAAGATCGCCGAGAGATGCGGGTCGAAGCGGACGAGCGCGAGCCCGTTCCGCACCTGCTTCCAGTGCCGCGTCGCGAGCGCGCCCACGCGATCGGACTGCAGCCGGTTGCCGATCCGGACGAGCAAGAGCGCCGAGACCAGGAAGCTCAGCGCCTTGACGCCGTAGAGCGCGTCCGCGCCGATGAGGGCGATGCCCAGTGCCGCGATGACCGGGCCGGCGAGCGTGCTGACGTTGTCGGCTCCCTGCATGAGCGAGTTGGCGGCGACCAGGTCCTTCTCCTTGACGAGGTTCGGGACGGCCGAGTAGCAGCAGGGCCGGAAGAAGGCGGCGGAGATGCCGGCGACGGCGGAGAGGGCGCAGATGCCGGCCGGGGAGTGGACGAAGGGAAGGATGGCGAAGGTGGCGACGCCACCGAGATCCGAGGCGATCATCAGGCGCTGTCTCGGCCAGCGATCGACGATCGGGCCGACCGTGAGCCCGAGGATGACCCCGGGGGCCAGCTCGCAGAAGAGCAGGATGCTGACCCAGGCGATCGACTTGGTCTGGTCGTAGAGAGCGATTCGCACGGCGAAGAACGCCGTCCAGGTGCCGAGCGCCGAGATCAGCCGGGCGAGGAGGAGATACCGGTAGGCCTGGTTCTCGCTGCCCCGGACGACGGCGAACTGATCCAGCGCGCGGCCGAGCACGGCGGAACCCTAACGACGTCGCTGCACGGGTCGGGCAGGGGATGGGGCGCGCACGAACTGCGCAACCCGGGCGGCCGTTCCGCATACAGTCCCTGCGTGGCACGGCGCGCGTGGAGCGAGGAGGATCTGATCGCCGGGATCCGCGCGGGCGACCGCCGTGCGCTCGCCCGCGCGATCACGCTCGTCGAGAACCGCGACCCGACCTCCGAGGCGCTCCTGCGCGACCTCTTCCCGCAGACCGGGAAGGCGATGCTGATCGGCGTCACGGGCCCGCCCGGCGCCGGCAAGTCCTCGTTGATCGGCGCGCTCGTCCGCCACGTGCGGGCGATGGAGAAGACCGTCGGCGTGATCTCGGTCGATCCGTCGAGCCCGTTCACGACCGGCGCGCTGCTCGGCGACCGGATCCGGCTCTCGGATCACTTCCTCGACCCGGGCGTCTTCATCCGTTCGATGGGCACGCGCGGCCACCTCGGCGGCGTCTCCGAAGCGACGCTGCAGGCGGCGCTTCTCCTCGACGCGGCCGGGCGCGACGTCATCTTCATCGAGACGGTCGGCACGGGGCAGAGCGAGGTCGAGGTGATCGGGATCGCCGACGCGATCCTGCTCGTGCTCATCCCCGGATCCGGTGACTCGGTGCAGGCGCTGAAGGCGGGCATCATGGAGATCCCGGACGTGATCGCGGTCAACAAGATGGACTCGCCGGCGGCGAAGACGATGGTCAGCGACGTGAGGAGCGTGATCGCGCTCGAGCCGGATCCGAGCCGGCGGCCCGAGATCCTCCTCACCGAGGCGATGCGCGGCCAGGGCGTCCCCGAGCTCTGGCAGGCGCTGGTGAAGCGCGTCGGCGACCTCTCCGCGGACGGGCGCCTCGAGGAGCGGC
>VGCB01000629.1 GCA_016870235.1 Actinomycetota bacterium
CCATCCTGCGGTGTCGGAGGCCGCCGTGATCGCCATCCCGGACGAGAAGTGGGAGGAGCGGCCGCTCGCCGTTGTCGTGCTGCGTCCCGGCGCCGCCGCCACCGCGGACGAGCTCCGGGGCCATCTCGCCGGGGCGTTCGCGAAGTGGTGGCTGCCCGAGCGCTTCGAGTTCGTCGACGAGATCCCGAAGACGGCGGTCGGCAAGTTCAAGAAGACCGCGCTCCGCGAGCGCTTTTCGACCTAGGACACGGAGAGAAGGAGACACGTTGGGACAGTTCGTCAGCAGCGCGCAGGACGGCGCCGTCGCTGTGATCACGATCGACAACCCGCCGATGAACGCGCTCTCGTCCGCGCTCCTGGCCGAGCTCCTCGCAGAGGTCGACCGCCTCGACCGCGACGACAGCGTGCGCGCGGTCGTCGTCCGCGGTGCCGGCGAGCGGGCGTTCGTCGCGGGCGCCGACATCAAGGAGTTTCCGGCGCTCCGGGACTCCGGCACGGACGACACCGGCCCCGCCGGGGGCATCCACGAGGTCGCCAACCGGATGGAGGCAGGTCGGACCCCCTTCATCGCCGCCATCCAGGGCTTCTGCCTCGGCGGCGGCCTCGAGCTCGCGATGGGCTGCGACATCCGCGTCGCCTCGGAGGACGCGAAGGTCGGGCAGCCCGAGATCAAGCTCGGGATCATCCCCGGCGGCGGCGGCACGCAGCGCCTGCCGCGGCTCGTCGGCCGCGGCCGCGCGATGCTGATGAACCTCACCGGCGACTTCTTCGACGCGCGGACGGCCGAGGCGTGGGGTCTCCTCGACCGGGTCGTCCCGACCGGCGAGGCCGTCGAGGGGGCGCTCGAGATCGCGCGGACGATCGCGTCGCGCTCGCCGGTGGCCGCCGGCGTGCTCAAGGAGATCGCGCGCACGACGAGCGACGGCCCGTTCGCCGAGGGCACGAGGGCCGAGCTCGCAGGGTTCATGCGCTGCCTGCGGAGCGAGGACGGGCTCGAGGGCGTCACGGCGTTCATCGAGAAGCGCGAGCCGACCTTCCCCGGCCGGTAGACGCGGTGCAGCTCGGGCTCCAGCTCGACTACGACGACCCGGTCGCGGCCGTCGCGCTCGGCGAGGAGGCCGAGCGCCTCGGCTTCCACTCCGTGTGGACGTCGGAGGCGTACGGGTCCGACGCGGTGACGCCGCTCGGATGGCTCGCCGGGCGTACCGAGCGGATCCGGCTCGGGACGGCGATCCTGCAGATGCACGCGCGGACGCCGGCGGCGACAGCGTCGACCGTGGCCACGCTCGACGCCCTCTCGGGCGGGCGCGTGCTGCTCGGGCTCGGCACCTCGGGGCCGCAGGTGGTCGAGGGCTGGCACGGGCAGCCGTTCGGGAAGCCGCTCGCGCGCACCCGCGAGTACGTCGAGATCGTGCGGTCGATCCTCCGGCGCGAGGAGCCGCTCGAGCACCACGGGACCAGCTACGACATCCCCTACACCGGCCCAGACGCGACCGGCCTCGGCCGGCCGCTGAAGCTGATCGTCCGGCCGCCGCGCGACGAGGTGCCCGTGTACCTCGCCGCGATCGGCCCGCGGAACGTCGCTCTCGCCGCCGAGATCGCCGACGGCTGGCTGCCGATCTTCTTCTCGCCCGAACGCTTCACCGAGACGCATCGCCCGGCGCTCGAGGAGGGGTTCGGCCGGCGCGGCGGGCGACCGGTGGGCTGGGAGCTCGCTCCGATCGTCTCGATCGCGGTCGGCGACGACCTGGCGGCGGCGCGCGACATGCTGCGGCCGGAGCTCGCGCTGTACGTCGGCGGCATGGGCGCGCGCGGGCAGAACTACTACAACCGGCTTGCCTGCCGGTACGGCTACGAGGAGGAGGCGGCCGCGATCCAGGACGCCTTCCTCGCTGGCCGACGCGCCGAGGCGGCGGCGGCCG